>JAAYRX010000218.1 GCA_012518535.1 Clostridiales bacterium
AAAAATATATTTATCCCCTATATCATCTTCGACACTTTTAAAAAGAACCGGATTTATACAGAACATATCTTTCTCAAAAAAGCTATTAGAACAAGGGGGATATGATGGAGAATAATCAACAAAGAAATAGAAACGATTATGATGAATCCCAGATCCAGGTATTGGAGGGATTGGAGGCGGTGCGTAAACGCCCCGGTATGTATATAGGAAGTACCAGTATTCGCGGGCTTCACCACCTGGTATATGAAGTAGTGGATAATAGTATAGACGAATCCATGGCAGGATTTTGTGATGAAATTATTGTTACCATACACAAGGATATGTCTGTAACCGTTCAGGATAATGGAAGGGGAATTCCAGTAGGAATCCAGGAAAAAATGCATAAACCCGCCGTCGAGGTAGCTCTGACCATGCTCCATGCAGGGGGAAAATTTGGCAGCGGTGGCTATAGTGTATCCGGCGGATTACACGGAGTAGGGGTAGCGGTGGTCAACGCCTTGTCGGAATGGCTGGCAGTAAAGGTTAAAAGGAATGGACATGTATATACCCAAAGATACGAGAGGGGAGTAACCAAAACTCAATTGGAGATAGTAGGTGACACCGAGGAAACCGGTACCACTATAACCTTTAAACCGGACCACTTGATATTTGATGAACTTGATTTTAGCTATGATACCCTGAGATCCAGATTAAGGGAGCTGGCATTTTTAAATGCCGGATTAAGGATAGAGATATGGGATGAGAGGACCGATGAAGGTGAGAGTTTTCACTATGAGGGGGGTATTGTCTCCTTTGTAGAATACTTAAACAAAAACAGGGCTACGCTATTTAGCCCGCCTATCTATATTTCCGGGGAAAAGGGGACCACCTCCATGGAAGCTGCCCTTCAATATAACGATTCCTATGTTGAAGGTGTATACTCCTTTGCCAATAATATAGATACCCATGAAGGAGGAACCCACCTAAGCGGCTTTAGGGCAGCCATTACCAGGGTGCTCAATGATTATGGCAGAAAATACAATTATATAAAACAAAATGAGCCAAACCTTTCGGGAGATGATACCCGGGAAGGTCTTACGGCTATCATAAGCGTGAAGCTTACGGAGCCTCAATTCGAAGGTCAAACCAAAACAAAACTCGGAAACAGTGAAATAAGGGGATTTGTTGAGAGTACGGTGGGGGAGAGACTCTCTGCCTTCCTGGAAGAGAATCCCAGAGTTGGGAAGATCATTTTGGAAAAGGCCCTCACAGCATCGAGAGCCAGGGAAGCGGCTAAGAAGGCCAGGGAATTGACAAGAAGAAAGAGCGTACTCGAGAGTACATCATTGCCTGGGAAATTGGCTGATTGTACTGAAAAGGATCCCACCCTCAGTGAGATTTTTATTGTTGAGGGAGATTCAGCTGGCGGATCAGCCAAGCAGGGCAGGGACAGGCATTTTCAAGCCATTCTGCCACTTAGGGGAAAAATACTAAATGTAGAAAAGGCCAGGCTGGACAGGGTATTGGCCAATGAAGAGATAAGGGCCATGATTACGGCCTTTGGTACCGGCATCGACAACGATTTTGAGCTTGAGAAGTTAAGATACCATAAAATAATAATAATGACCGATGCCGATGTGGATGGCAGCCATATAAGGACCCTCCTGTTAACGTTCTTCTTTAGATTTATGAGGCCCCTAATCGAAAATGGTCATGTCTATATAGCCCAGCCCCCTCTTTATCTGGTCAAAAAGAGCAGAAAAGAGCATTATTGCTACAGCGATAGAGAATTGGAAGAACTAATGACCGAAATAGGCAGGGAAGGAACTGAGGTTCAGCGCTATAAGGGTTTGGGAGAAATGAACGCTGAACAGTTGGCTGACACTACCATGGATCCAAGTAAGCGTACCCTGCTTAGGGTGACCATGGAAGATGCCAGGCAGGCGGATGAGATCTTTACAATACTCATGGGCGAAAAGGTAGAACCTCGAAGAGAATTCATTGAAATGAATGCTAAAATGGTAACCAACCTAGATGTTTAAGGAAGGATGTAAATAGATGGATCCATCATATAACAAAATTATAGATGTAAATATAGAAAAAGAGATGTCAAAATCCTTTATAGACTATGCTATGAGTGTTATCGTAAGCCGGGCCCTTCCGGATGTAAGGGATGGATTGAAACCGGTTCATAGGAGGATACTCTATTCCATGTATGAACTTGGAATGACGCCGGATAAACCCTTCAGGAAGTCGGCCAGGATAGTAGGGGATGTTTTGGGTAAATATCATCCCCATGGAGATTCATCCGTATATGACGCCATGGTTAGGATGGCCCAGGATTTTTCTATTCGATACATGTTGGTAGAAGGTCATGGAAATTTTGGATCAGTTGATGGAGACTCACCGGCGGCTATGAGATATACGGAAGCCAGGATGTCAAGGATTTCTATGGAACTGCTGGCCGATATAAACAAGGAAACCGTTGATTTCAGCCCTAATTTCGATGAAACCTTAAAGGAGCCCGATGTGCTCCCATCCCGGTTCCCCAACCTTTTAGTTAATGGTTCATCGGGTATCGCCGTAGGCATGGCTACCAATATTCCACCCCATAATCTGGGGGAAACCATAGACGGTGTAGTGGCTTTGATTGACAACCCGGATATTTCCATCGAAGAGATTATGAACCATATAAAGGGCCCGGACTTTCCTACAGGAGCATTGATGCTTGGCAGGGAGGGTATTCGTCAGGCCTATAGGACCGGAAGGGGCAGGATAATTACCAGGGCCAAGACCCATATAGAAGAAAAGCCGGGCAATCGGGTTAGCATCATTGTAGAGGAGATACCTTATCAGGTTAACAAGGCCAAACTCATTGAAAAGATAGCCAGTCTGGTGCGGGACAAGAGAATTGATGGTATAACCGATATCCGGGATGAATCCGATAGGAATGGGATGCGCATCGTAATAGATATAAGGAGGGATACCAATCCTAATGTAGTTTTGAATTATCTGTTTAAGCATACTCAGATGCAGGTAACCTTTGGTGCCATAATGCTGGCTCTGGTTGATGGTGAGCCCAGGATCATGAATTTGAAGGAAATCCTGTATCACTATCTAAATCACCAAAGGGAAATTATAGTAAGGAGAACCAGATATGATTTGGAAAGAGCAGAAGCCAGGGCCCATATCTTGGAGGGACTTTTAATTGCTCTTGATCATATCGATGAGGTGATAAGCCTTATAAGGGCTTCCCGAACTGATCAGATAGCCAAGGAAGGGCTGATGGAAAGATTCGGCCTAAGTGAAAGACAGGCCCAGGCGATATTGGATATGAGATTAAGACGCCTGACCGGGCTTGAAAGGGACAAATTGGTTGAGGAATATGAAGGCTTATTAAAAACCATCGAGGAATTAAAGAATATTCTGGCCGATATAAAGCTCCAGTATGCAATAATTAAGGAAGAACTCCTGAATATAAAGAATAAATATGGCGATGACAGAAGGACACAGATTGTCGCTGCTCCGGGCGAGATAGATATCGAGGATTTGATAGATGAGCATGATGTGGTGCTCACCCTTACCCATTTAGGCTACATAAAAAGGACTCCTTTGGAGACCTACAAAAGCCAGAGAAGGGGAGGAAGGGGCATTACGGGACTTCAAACAAGGGAAGAGGACTTTGTCACCGACATATTTGTTACCTCCACCCATCAGCGCCTATTATTCTTTACCAGCTTAGGCAAGGTATACGAGTTAAAAGCATATGAGATACCCGAAGCGGGAAGGCAGGCCAGGGGTACAGCCATCATTAATCTGCTACAATTGATGCCCGGTGAGAGGATACAGGCGGTAATTTCCGTGGATGAAGAGGAGAGTGGAAAATTCCTGGTGATAGGGACCAGGAATGGTTTAGTAAAGAAGAGTCCCCTGGAGGAATACCAAAATATCCGAAAGGGTGGACTGATTGCCATTAACCTCAGGGAAGACGATGAAGTAGTTGGGGTTCAGCTGACCGATGGTAATAGGGAAATCCTAATGGCAACCCATAAGGGAATGTCCATCAGGTTTAAAGAATCCGATGCCCGTCCCATGGGAAGGGCTACAACGGGGGTCAAGGGTATAGAACTCAGCGAGGACGACTATGTTATAGGTATGGTACTGGTATCCGGCCAGGATGAGGTATTGGCTATCAGTGAAAATGGTTTTGGAAAAAGAACCCCGATAGATGAATATAGGGTCCAAAACAGGGGAGGCCGCGGGATTATCACAATGAAAACCAATGAAAAAACAGGCAACCTTGTGGCCCTTAAAATGGTAGCCGAGGACGATGATTTGATGATTATTAATTCCGAGGGTATTATTATACGCATAGGAGTTAAGGATATATCTACCCTGGGCAGAAATACTCAAGGGGTAATGCTCATGAGAGTTGAAGAAGGGAATACAGTAATTTCCGTAGCGAAGGCAGAAAACGACGATGACGATAATGACTTCTAAATTATGTATTTTAGAAGGTTTAAAATCATAGGGGGAATACCGTAATGGAAAAAATCAAGTTTATAAAAAGGGATGAACTAAAAACAAAACCAAAGGATAGTGAGTTGGTATTTGGGACACAATTTACAGACCATATGTTTGTAATGGACTATGATAGAAATAGGGGCTGGTATGACCCCAGGATTGTTCCTTATGGCCCCATCGAGATGAGTCCATCATCTATGGTGTTTCACTATGGACAGGCTATATTTGAGGGATTGAAAGCCTACAGAAACAGCAAGGGAGATATAGTTACCTTTAGGGCCATGGATAATTTTAAAAGGTTGAACAGATCCGCCGAAAGGATATGTATGCCCAAGGTAGACACGAACTCTGTATGGGAAGCTTTAAACACCTTATTGGATATTGAAAGAGATTGGGTACCCTCCTCAAAGGATACCTCCCTGTACATAAGGCCCTTTATGATTGCTACCGATCCGTTTTTGGGGGTACGGCCGTCCGATACCTACAAATTCTTTATAATCCTGTCACCGGTGGGACCCTATTATCCCGAAGGTCTGGATCCTGTTAAGATTTATGTGGAGGATACCTATGTAAGGGCCCAAAAAGGAGGCACTGGCGAAGCCAAGGTAGCGGGAAATTATGCGGCAAGCCTGTTGGCAGCGGAAAAGGCCAAGGCAAGGGGCTATTCCCAGGTTTTATGGCTTGACGCGGCAGAGCATACCTTTGTCGAAGAGGTAGGAGCCATGAATATCTTCTTCAAAATAGACGGGAAGCTAATAACTGCTCCTCTGGATGGCAGCATCTTGCCCGGCATAACCAGAGATTCGGTTATAAAACTGGCAAAACATATGGGCTGTGTGGTTGAAGAAAGGGATCTAAAAATAGAGGAAGTATTTGCGGCTAATGAAGATGGCAGCCTCGAGGAGGTTTTTGGTTCGGGAACAGCCGCTGTAATATCCCCGGTCGGAGTTTTGGAATGGAAGGATAAGAAAATAGAAATAAACAATGGTGAAATAGGCGAGTTTACTTCTATGATGTATGATACCCTTACCGGCATTCAATATGGGACTCGGGAGGACGTATTTGGCTGGGTCCATAAGGTTTAAGAAGTAAGTTGAGGGCAGACACTTTTGTCTGCCCTTATATGCTTTAATTAAACAAAGCAAATCTCTATTGTTTCTGGTTACTTCGTTCTATTTCACTGATCCTGACTTCCAATTGGAATGCCATCTGCTGATCGATTTGATTTTTTGCTGCTTGGTTTATATGTGCTCCCTGAACATCGTACCAACCATGGTTATGCATCACTTCCATAAAGAGCTTTGTATGGTTTTGTTCTTCCTGCTGTATATGCTGAAGGGCAGCTGTTACTTCCTGATTTATGGAATCCATAATCCCCGTATCGTAGGCAGATGATACATACTTTTCCGTCATAATGGAATCAAGGAGCATTTCCTTTTCTGATAGTTGGTTTTTTGCCATTTTTTATCCCTTTCCTTTAAGATATTGGAGACGGAGGGCTAAATCCCCCTTGTTCCAGCAGTGATTTCAGCTCTCAGCATGTTGTGCCTCCTGTTGGTATACCAGGTTGAAAATATTCTTGATCTGCGGGTCTCCGGCTTGTTCAGAATATAGCTTATACTTGCTCATACAGATGTATTCGGCCTTGAGTTGATCCTCAAGTAACTTTTTTTCCTTATCCGACAGCTCCATTTTTCTCCTCCTATATGCCTTACAACAGATATTTCACGCCGCTATTCGTATATCATCAAACGCTTCCTTGATTTGTATCTTATGAATACTATACTACATTTATATTTTCCCAAAAAAATAATCCTATGCCTGTTGTCATGGGATTATACAGAATACTGTATAAATTATATTCTTGTACCAGTTCATTAATCATTAACTCAGGTAATGTGCTATTGATGAGCGGATGACTTCATTGATTTGGAAAAGAAAACTTGGCTTATGGAATGCAGAAAAGCCGTAGTTTTAAGCAGGACGCTTAAAGTAGCTTCCTTCCGGCAGGACGCCGGATTGGAAGCGTTAGGTTTTTCAATTTGAAACTTCAAGTATACAGTTACTCTTACGATGTTACAGAGCGGTCAATAGCCATTTTATTAATATCTTTGATCATTGCTGGAGTATAGGCTAGGATTTTGCATATTCATTGATGATATTAAGGATCCTCTCAACGCCCTTGGTATGATCCATTTCAGCCATCCTGTATATATATTTTTGTCTGTTGGCATAGACATCCAGAATGGCCGTGAGCAGTATATCATCGGCTAGGGTTTCCTGGTCCAGGACCTTACTAAAACCCTGCCTTTCAAAGGATTGGGCGTTTTGGATCTGATCTCCCCTGCTGGCACTCAAAGGAAGGGGAATCAAGATATTGGGCTTTTTGAGGGCTAAAAATTCGTATATTGAATTGGCCCCGGCTCTGGATATTATAAGGCTGGCAAGTGCCATAAGATGAGGAAGATCCTCATCGACATATTCAAATTGTTTATATCCCGGCGTATTTTCCAGTGATGGATCTAGGTTATTGTTTCCGCAAAGGTGTATGACGTTAAAACGGGTGGTAAGCCTGCTCAGGATCCTTCTAATAAACTGGTTTATGGCAACAGCTCCAAGGCTTCCGCCCATAACCATTATAGTAGGTTTATTTGCTATAAATCCACATATCTTCATACCCTTTTCAGGATCGCCTTTCAAAAGACTGGGACGAAGAGGAGTGCCTGTATATATGCCCTTATCCCCTTTAAAGAACTCTGTAGTCTCCTTAAAGGTTGTGCAGACCTTTAAGGCAAAGGGAAAAGATATCTTATTAGCAAGTCCCGGGGTAAGATCGGACTCATGAATTATCACCGGCACTCTGTTTATCCATCCACCCAGTACCACAGGGACTGAAACAAAACCGCCCTTTGAGAAGATGATGTTGGGCTTAAGTTTGCGGATCAGATTAACGGATTGTCCCACTCCCTGGATAACTCTAAAGGGATCGGTAAAGTTTTGGATATCCACATACCTACGTAGCTTCCCGGATTTTATAACGTGGTAGGTTACATCCTTTTCTTTGGCAATAAGGCCCCGTTCAAGGCCATTTTCCGTACCCAGGTAATGGATATGGTAGCCCTGCTTCAAAAGCTCCGGTATCAGGGCAATATTAGGGGTGACATGGCCCGCAGTTCCACCACCGGTTAAAACTATTGTCTTCAAGGTTATCAAGCCTCCAGCATCCGACTACTATTCTTATTTTAACGTCAATTAGACCCTTTCGGGGGCACTCAATCCTATTAAACTGAGGCCATTAGCCAGGGTATGATTTACAGCTAAAACCAGGGCCAGTCTTGCGTTTTTCAGGGCCTGGTCTTCCACCAATATTGAATGCTCATGATAGAACCGGTTAAAATCCTGGGCCAGATCCACCAAATACCTGGTTATTATGGAGGGCTCCAAGTCCTCCATGGCAGAAACGACAATATCGGGAAACAGATAAAGGGTCTTAATTACCCGGAACTCTTCTCTGGTAGTAAGTAAGCCGGCATCGAAGTTTGGATCTACATCCATCTCTGCCCTTTTTAACAGGCTGCATGTTCTGGCATGGGTGTATTGAACATAGGGACCGGTCTCACCGTCAAAATTGAGGATTTCATCCCAGGAGAAGGATACATCCTTGATCCTATTGTTGCTAAGATCGCTGAATACCACAGCACCAACGCCCATTTGACGGGCAATCTCTTCTTTCTCAGCTTCATCCATGCCGGGATTTTTCTCCTCAATGATCTTCAGGGTTTTCTTTATGGCCTCAGAAAGGATATCCTCCAGCAGGACTACCTTTCCCTTGCGAGTAGCCAGCTTTTCCCCGCCCAGGCTTACTATGCCGAAGGGGACGTGGAGCAATTTATCGTGCCAGTCATAGCCCATGAGCTCAATAACCTTGAACCATTGTTCAAAGTGCAGACTTTGAGCAGCCCCGGTAACATATATACATTTTTCAAAATCGTAGGTATTCTTCCTGTAGATGGCGGCTGTTATATCCCTGGTGGCATATAAGGTGCTGCCGTCCTTCTTTATTATGAGACATGGAGGCATATTATACTCCTCCAGGTCCACTATCATGG
>JAAYRX010000031.1 GCA_012518535.1 Clostridiales bacterium
GTTATCACACAAAAAAAGTTAAGAGCGAAGTTAATCCTTACTGAATACAAGGCACTAACACCAAGGAATGGCAGATATTCACCGGAGTTACTAAAAGCCAAAGAGGATTTCTATCAGAGATTCATATCCATAAATAGGTAAAGGACTGTTAATTGATTATAATCAACTAACAGTCCTTATCATTTGGTGGAGGCGAGGGGACACATGAATCCATTGTTTCCAATGGTGCTGACTATGTCTTAAGCTCTTACCTGAGCTTCCCGGCGTATTATGAAAGCCATATTGTAGTATTGAGCTTCCATCCTAGTGCTTCATGTCCATGGGATGCGGATCTTTGATAAGTCCATCCCTGGATTTAGAAGCCTATGAGTCGATACAGAGCTGTTGGATTTCTCCACATACTCCTCGGCGTTGCCGTCGTCCAAGCCTTTTTGGCCTATCGTTACGGTTCCACCGATCAAGCCGGGTTTTCACTTGCAGATTGCTCTGCAAGGCGACTCTTTTGAATCGAACCCCTGTCCGAAGATATATCGGCGAAAGCATCTCCGAGCGCAGTCAGTGTATTGACATTCCCTCCACCGGACTCCCACTGACAGGATTCCGGCTTCAGTAGCTTCATAAATTCCGGCCTAACTCAAAGCTTTGTTAGGTTCGTTCCCCGCTAAATTGTCGCCTTTTCCTATAGCGCGGGCTCTACAGGTAAGACGTAGCTGCTTTAAGCAGCAGCTAAAGCGTAATTATCGTTGTTTGCGTTTAATTTAAGTTCCAGGTTGTTGATGCGGCCCCGGAGTCCGCAGCTCGCTTCTCGCACCTCTATTATCCCCGTCGAAACCAGTACGCCCCCATATATTAAGCCCAAAATAGGGCTATGAAGACTAAACAGATAATAGAACTCGGAGTGTCGGTGTAGATTTATCCCTTGCTAAACCCTTTGACTTTCCCTGAAGGCTCTGTCCATAGCCCTCTGGGCATCCCGCCGGGCTATATCCTGGCGCCTGTCGTACTGCTTCTTTCCCCGGGCTACAGCCAGTTCCAGCTTTACCAGATCGCCTTTTAAATAGACTCTAAGGGGAATCAGGGTCAATCCCTTTTGCTGAACGTAGCCTAAAAGCCTGTTGATCTCCCTCTTATGGAGCAAGAGCTTACGACTCCGCATTGGATCCTTATTGCTTATATTTCCCTTCTCGTAAGGGCTTATATGCATGTTATTGACAAAAACTTCGCCATTTCTTACATCAGCATAACTATCCCTTAGATTTACCTTCCCAAGGCGTATAGACTTGACCTCGGTACCGGCCAGTACTATGCCGGCTTCAATGGTTTCCTCTACAAAATAATCATGCCTGGCTTTGCGATTTTGGGCAATAACTTTTATACTGTCCTTAGCCAATTCTTACACCTACTCCGATAAAATAACCCTATCTGCGACATGCGGCAAATAGGGAGATTTCTAGTTGCATTATAATATTAACACACCCAATATACTCTGTCAAGTACGCTACAAACCCCTGTTTGTCCCTATTTCATGATATTGTCAGGGTTATAGCAATAGCTGTACATGGCGCCAAGGCTTGCATGCAGGGTGTTTGGAAATCTTTCGATAGTTCCCTTATCCTCAACTGGAATCCCTCGGGTCTTCCCAGAAACCAGGTTCTCCGTCAGCACCCTCATATCAGTTACATATTGCTTGTCCAGTCTTTCCCTCATCTGATAGTAATGCCCGGGATATATTACCAGGTCATCCAGGTCGGCAACCTCCCTTTCCAGGACTTTAAGTACACCAAGGTACTCCTCAAGGGGCATTGAGTGGGGTAGCTGCATCCATATTGTTCCCGAACCCAGGGAATCACCTGAAAACATAAGTTGATTCTTCCTGTCGAGGACAACGATGCTGCCGGGTGTATGCCCGGGTAGTTCAATGATTTCCAGCTCACGATTGCCCAAGTCAAAAACCTGACCATGGTTTAATTCCAGGAAGCTCTCCCTGCTGAGGGCATCTTTATTGGACATACCCGTATAAATCTCATAATCATCCAGCTTCATATATACCTTGAGCCCGTGGTCTATGAGGTTCTTTAATTCCCTTCCAGCATGATCCCCGTGGCCATGGGTTAATACTACGTCCACAGGTAGCTGGGTAATTTCCCTAATGATGCTGTAAAGGTTACCCTCGCCCATCAGGGAATCGATCAGGACAGCCCTTTCTTCGCCGCATACCAGATAGGCATCGACATATTCGTCAAGTCCAGCCCAAGGGTTTCCCTCGCTTATCCTCCAGATGCCGTTTCCCATATCCTGCCTTTTGAAGCTCTCTACATTCTGCATTGACAATACACTCCTTCCAGGATGGTAAGATAAGCCAATTATATCACATCATTCGGCCAATACAAAATCAATATTTCGCATGACCATATCCACGTTTAAAATCTTTATCCTTACAGGATCCCCTATTCTAAAGATCCTCCTGTGCCTTTCCCCTATGAGGCAGTAGTGCTTTTCAACAAAGTTATAGTAGTCGTCATCTATGGTGCTTATATGGATAAGGCCCTCTACGGTGTTGGGAAGCTGTACATACAGACCGAATCCCGTTACTCCGGAAATTATACCGTCAAACTCTTCGCCAACCTTGTCCGCCATGAACTCCACCTTCTTAAGGGCTTCGGTCTCCCGCTCGGCTTCATCGGCAGTCCGCTCCCGGGCTGAACAGTGCTTGGCCATATCAGGCAGGGTCTCCTCCAGCTGTCTCAATCTCCTGCCCGTCAGCTTTCCATGAATGGACTCTTTGATTATGCGATGGATTATTAGGTCCGGATAGCGGCGGATGGGGGCGGTAAAGTGGCAATAGTTCTTGCTGGCCAAACCAAAATGTCCAAGGTTTTCATGGCTGTATCTGGCCTTTTGCAGGGACCTTAGCATGATTGTGCTGATAATCCTCTCCTCCGGCTTGTCCTTGATCTCCAATAGTAAGCTTTGCAGTACCTTTGGGTGGATCCCCTCCCTTATCCCCTTTAGCTTATAGCCAAAGTTTTGGATAAGCTCGTTGAAATCCAGCATCTTCTCTATGTCAGGATCCTCATGAACCCTGTACAAGAAGGGAAGCTCCTGCCAGAATATATGTTGGGCAATGGTCTCGTTGCACAGCAGCATAAATTCCTCGATTATCCTGTTGGATATACCCCTTTCCGCCGGCCTTATATCAATGGGTTTCCCCTCCTCGTCCAGCACTATTTGGGTTTCGTCCAGATTAAAGTCTATGCTCCCCCGCTTTGATCTTTCCCTGTTCAATATTTTGCACAGTTCCTCGGCATCCCTTAGCTCATCCATAAAATCACGGTACTGGTCCAAAATCACCGGATCCTTTTCCCCGTCTTCCAGGATCATGGTTACGTCCTCGTATACCATCCTCATCTTGCTCCTTATAACGGCCTCCTCTATGGAATAGTCCACAACCTTCCCGTTTTTATCGACTTCCATAAAGACCGACATGGTCAGCCGATCCTCATTGGGGTTGAGGCTGCAGATCCCATTGGAAAGCTCTTTGGGCAGCATGGGCACAACCCTGTCAACCAGATAAACGCTGGTTCCCCTGGCCAGGGCCTCCTTATCCAAAGGACTGTTTTCAAAGATGTAGTGGTTGACATCCGCTATATGGACCCCAAGTATGAAGTTCCCCTGTTCAGTTCTCTCTATGGAGATGGCATCATCCAGATCCTTGGCGTCAGCTCCGTCCATGGTAAAGGTTTTAAGATCCCGAAGATCCCTTCTCCTGGCAATATCCTCCTGGGACACCTCTTGAGGTATCTTCCTGACCAGATCCAGGGTTTTCTCCGAAAAGGTTTCCGGCAGATTAAACTGGCGTATTATGGACAGGATGTCCGTCCCTGGATCATCCTTGTGCCCTAAGACCTCCACAATTCTGCCTTCGGGATTCCTCCTGGACTCCGGCCATCTAAAGACCTCAACCACTACCTTGTGTCCCGTCCGGGCATCCAGCATATTATCCTTGGAAACGAAGATATCATTGCTTATCCTGGGATCGTCGGGCACCACAAAACCATAGTGCTGATCCCTCTCAAAGGATCCGACTAAGGACGTGTTGGCCCGCTCGAGTACTTTATATACTTCGCCTTCCCTGGAGGGGGCCAGGCTGAACCGGTCCCTGAAGACCCGGACCATTACCCTGTCCTTATGCATGGCCCCGTTTAAATTCTCCGGTGGGATGAATATATCCTGCTCATCCTCCGAATCGGGGATAAAGAAGGCAAAGCCCTTGGCATTACCCTGCAGGCGACCCACCAGAAACCCCAAAGTTTCGGGCAGGGCGTATTTCTTCTTTCTTGTCCTTACCAGCAGTCCATTCTCCACCATATCGTCCAATATGCCCAGAAAAATTGCCCGATCGCTCTGGGCAAATCCCAAGGCATCCATCAATTTATCGGCAAACAGGGGAGGAAAATTCTTCTCCTTTAATA
>JAAYRX010000032.1 GCA_012518535.1 Clostridiales bacterium
GGTACTGCTATGTCAAGACCTGAATGAAACTCCTTCTTTCTTCCGCCAAAGGGATTATCCCGCTCCCCCATAAGGCAGGATATCCTGCCCTCCACAGGCAGTATGGATGGATAGGCCAGGAGATAATCCCGCATCTTCGAGACCCTTTCCGTCAGATGCTCATTGAACTCCTGGACGGAGGAAACCTTTTGATCCGCCTTAACAAATTCGTTGACCGTAATAACATGGCTTTGCTCCAGGGATGAAGCTTCATTATTGTCCCTATTGTTTATCCTGGGCCGGGAGCCGGATCTGGAGGAAAGTATATCGGCATCATCTGCTACTCCTCCAATGGATTCAATGCCTAAGAGGTGCTCAATTTTTCCAAGGATCTGACGGTTGTTATCCGCAATTGAAGTGGTCTGCTCCTGCAATGAAGATGCTACGGACATTATGGATTGAAGTTCCCCCGCATAATAATCTATTTCCTCTTCCAAACCCTTTATGGTGTCTTCCTTATCCGAAATCTCATCCTTGAAGGCCTGGATCCTTTCCTCCCTGATACCAAGCTGACCGCTGATCCAATTGGTATAGAGAATCATCCCTGAAAACAGAATGACAGCCATAATGGTTAGGCCTGAAAGGGATTTTACCGCCCAATTTGGTATCCTAAGGGTTCTTGCCTTATGTTCCGCATCGGGCACTATGACTATATTTAGGTACCTGCTTCTCTTTCTTTTAACCTTTTTCTTCATATGTACTTCATCCTTACCAGTATGATTTTGAGGCACTCCATGTTTTATCCTCAAAATAAGCAAAGTTTACGTCTTGCATGGGAGGATGGTTTATTCCGGCTTCCTCCTCAAATCCATCCTCCTTAGTAACATTACTAAGACACCACATAGCATAGCATATAGCTAACTGATTTAGTTTTCTCCAAACGGTATACTAATGCACTAACACAAATAGTTAATAAATAAGGACAATGCTATAAGGCAACCGGATACTGGTACAGTACGGCTGCCGAATAACATATCGTATAATGCCTGGAAATATCGCTTTTTTATATAGATGCAACCACTTGGTTATATTTGGTTATATAGAGTATACCAAAGATTATCTAAAAGTGGAATGTCGTTTTTGAAGAATGGAGTTCCTTAGTTGATTAGTCACGGTTTTCTATCTCATCTACAGGCGGGATCACCAGATAATCCCCCACCATGAGGGCCTTCTGATCCTTGATCCTGTTTATCCTGGCCAATGCCTGGTTGTATCTTTCGGTCCCATAGAAGCGTTGGCTGATATTGTATAGGTTGTCACCGCTTTGGACTATATAGACGGTAGTCCCGGCTGAAGCGACCTCATCGGGCTCCTGCGCCGCCTTTTCCCGCTCCACCTCTTGCTCCAGATCTCCTATCTCTTTTTCCAATGCCTCTATTTCCCGCTGTTTATCTTCCAATTCAGTTTCCAGCTCGGCTATCCTGGCCAGATGGTCATCTGCTTTGGCCTCATCCACCTTATCATCCCCGCCGCTGGAATTCTCCTTCAAACTATCATCGGCGCCGGTTTCCTGGCTATCCCCGGCGATAGTCAGGTTGTCCTTTGGGATGGAAGGATCCCCACCAGATTGTCCGGACAGGTATACCGTGAGAATTATGATGATGGCGCCAATTAGTCCTACTATCATTTTTTTCTGGTTTTCCAGTAAAGTTTTTTTAGACTCCCGGGACTCATCATCCCAGTATTCATAATATCCGGTGCAGAGCCTTAGTTTGTCCCCCTCCCAATGAAAGAAGTTGCCGACGTCATCGGAGTTGTCCAAAAGGTAAATAACATGCCAAGACTTTACAAACAGTTCCTGGTGGATGCGCTGATCCTGTTCGGTCAGCATTGCTCCCCAACCCTTGCGTACACCGTACCAGCCAACAATCTCCTGGGAGGGATATGTATTGAAGGCCTTGTTTTGCACAGCATCCCATCTCTTGACCGAAAAAGCCCTGGGATCCCTGTCGTGATTTAGCCTGCCCAATGGCATTATATTGTTTATATGTACGATATAACGGTTGTCTGATTTAATCTTGCTGCCCAGGAGCAAGCCATAGGTCTTTGCAAATACAGGGTTCCCGGCCTTGCTGAATATGATATCCTTCAGGCTTTGATGGACGAATATCAGAATGCCTTCCTCATCCACATTGCCAACTTCTATGTAATCAAAGTTTAGATCGTCAGACTTAAGAATGTCCATTTTCTATCATCCTTCGCTTTCATTCTCCTGTATCATTTTATACTATTTTCTGCCGAAAATCGATATAAAGATGTTACAATTGAGCAGCTATGGCAGTTCCGGTGATACAAACAGGCCGGTCCCTATCCACATAAAGAGCAGAATCAGGACGATATTGACCGCCGCTGAAGTACAAAGCCCCAGAGCATAATTGCCTGTGGTCAAAGAGATTATTACTGCCGGAGTTACAGCGATTGCAATGATAACAACCAACAGGAAGATACGGAAGAATATGCGCAGGACATTTGCGTGGATTTTCCCAAACATCCGCCTGACAACCAGATCTGAGTATAGAAAGACCGTTCCTATGGCTGTATATGCCAGGATGGCTGAAAGGGTCAGGGAAAGAGGTGCCCTTAATATGACCCCGATAATTCCAAAGACCAGGATCCCCTCTATCAAGGTGTATATCACTCCTGTCAGGGTGGAGGCCAGCATTTTCATAAATGGAGTTGCTGGGATGAGATAGATATAGTGATAGGATATATCACTCTCCCAGGCTGTAGCCATGGTCAGAATAAGCATTGCGTAAGCGGATGATCCCAGGATCCCCAGCATCAGTTCCGTGCCGTCGCCTGGAATTGCCAGTGCGGCTATTGCAGCACCGACAGCCAAGACTATCGTCCTGGTAGGCAGCAGGAAAACCCCCTTCTTTCTCTTCTCCAGGATCTGCTTTTGAAAGATGGCCAAACTGCCCTCCAGGGTGAATTTCGCATCAACCTTTCTATAC
>JAAYRX010000007.1 GCA_012518535.1 Clostridiales bacterium
GTTGTTGAAAACGGTTCTTTACCGGGTTCCAATACTATTGCTCCATCAGTCCTCGCAATCTTAACTGATCCGGGTTTATATAGTAGGGAATAATTTTGTATAACTTCGCTGAATAGCCTCGATATCCTCATGTTGCTTTTCAAAATCCCAATAACCCGGCCTTGGTCATGCACCGGGACAGCTACCCCTAATACATAATCTCCAACACTATCATCGTAGCCCCTGTCATCAAAGAATACTTTACCTTCTCCTTCACTATAGGCCTCCAGCCACCAATACTTATCTCCGTGGTAATATGTTGTAAGCTTTGTTGTAGAGGCTATCAATTCTCCATATATATTGGTAAGAAATATCTCACCGTACAAACCAGGGATGACTTCCTGTTGCTTCTTTATATGTACAGCTGCAGAATTTGACAAGTATCCTTGTATAAATGTATCCTTCCCATCATTGGTGCTTGTCCACTTATCGTTGAATACTTTTATTCGATTCTTTCTACCTTCCTGGCTTAAATGTTCAATTTGCCGGTTGCTTCCCTTTACACGATCGATAATTACAGGGGCTGTCGCTAACGTCTTAGCTGTTCTGGATAGTTCTAGCAGATAATTATCTATATTAATGGAGATGGCTGATGCTACCTCCCTGTTGTTTTCTAATGTATTATCTATTAAGATTTTTCTATTATGGCTAGCCACAAAAAAGGTTAACATTGTTACGAAAACAATTCCCAAAGCAGTTGTCATGCTAATTAATTTTGCTCTAAATGACACATATATCTCCCTCCCTTTAAATTGTCTATAAATCCTTCTTTTTATATGCCTTTGCAGTATCTATACCAAGATGAATTCAATCATATAAATAACAATAAGCTTTATCTTCTAAATCCCGCCAAATTCTCTCTTCTTAAGACAATTATTGTGCTTTGCGTTACATAGTATCTACACAGTAAAAAATGGACAATCACTCAATTGCCCATCGTAAAAATAAATTATTCTATTTACACTGGCATCCCGACTATCATAGTAGCATTACTTTAGACTCATGGCTTTGCGTCCCTATCTTTCAATAGGTTTGCCCTTACATTCAAGATATTCATTTCTTATGTACAAATTGTACTCAGAAAATACACCCTTGTCAAGTTTTGATTTATTTGCCCATGATCCACCGCAGTAAGGCATTGATAACCCCATATTCTATAACGGTTGCCATAATACAGAGCATGAGAAAAACTCCCAGTTTAAACTCCCCGACTTTATCCTTCCAATACTCGCCTCTAAATAAAGAGATGATATTTGGTGTGAATGTATATCTTACAGATTCCCTAAAATCATCCCTGTTCCTAAACATAAGGTTGAATAAAATCTTATATACTGTGAAGAAATTAATTACTATTAGGCCTACCACGATAATAGCTTCCATAGCCTTACCACCTCCGGAATACTTCTTTAGCCTTATACACAGGAGCATACCTTTTCCCGCTGTCTTCATCCGAGGTTTTATATAGACGCATGTAAATTTCCTGGTTTCTCAAGTCCGTTGTATCAATAAACAGCTCTACGCCTCGAAACTAATCCCTATATCCACAATGTGGACAGGAACTAAAATCAATATCATGTTCCCTATTGCACCTTGGGCATATTTTTTTCTCTTGCTTCTGATGTTTTCTTTGGGTTTCTTCCTGATGGATCAATTTATGTAGAATAGCTTCCTGATTCTCCAATATCTTTGCAAGTGCAAAAAAATTATTGCCGATGCGATACCCCCAGCTACAGAAATAAGAAATCCCATAAATGCCCCTGAATAGATGCCTGCAATGATAGATATTATCAGGACTATTACCCCGACAGAATAAAGTAAAGTTAACATCCAAACCATATCCCTTGTTAATCTTTATATATCAATTCTATAAGGAACCCAGATTAACCTTCAAATATCTGTCATGAACCGTAATATACTGATAATAATCCCGGGCTCTATAACAGTTGCCACAATACAAAGGTTAAACATTCCGAGTTTAATTTTCCCTACCAGGAATACTAAAAGCATATCCAGTATTAGGCTAAACTCAACTCTTTAATAGCCTGTTCTTCGTCCGGTAGGAAAAATATATTGTTTCCCTTATTAGTCTCGTAAATAAAATCTTTCAGGCTCTTACTTTCATATGCAGAAAAGTCCCCTACAATCGCTATCTTCACATGATAATTAATAAACTTCTGTAGTATCTCGCCTGCGAGCCTGGTTTTTAAATCAAAGAACTCCTCGCATATTGATGATTTATTAATAACTATACGGTAGCAGCCTGTCTCAAATCCTACAGTTGCTATGAGATCCAGTGCTGATTGAACATCCTTTATCAATATATCACTACTGCTTACAATAGCGATTTCAATATGGTTTTCTAAAACGGTATGTATCTCCATAATTATCCTCCGAATATATAAATTTTATCAATAAACTTTTCACTCAACCGTATTTTCATGTAAAACTAAAGTTTTAATAATATTTATTATCTGCAAAATGGATTATTTCATTTTACCTGGTTTTCCCTTCTATAGACTAAAATTAATACTATCCCTATAATCAAAATAATTGGAACGAGAATAGTTATCATCGTAAATTGATTGTATACTTGAACAAAAAGGAGGGCCACTACTCCGCAAAGAACTATCAATGTACTAATAAAACCTACAACCCGGCTCCCCTTATCCATAAATAGTCCTACAATAACTGACAGGATAAATACACATCCCCATATTATCCAAGCATTATTAGTTCCACCACCACCTTGGTCTAGGCCATCGGTATTAAATATCATAGCAAGGATAAAACCACCCATATACCCTGCAACAGTTAATA
>JAAYRX010000033.1 GCA_012518535.1 Clostridiales bacterium
AGCAGTATGGGGAGCGTACAGGGGAGGTAATTGAGCTATTTAAGAAGTCCTATCCCGACAAGAAAGTGGTTGATCTCCTGTCCATTGACAGGCTGGTTCGTGCACCTTCCAAAGCCCTGGCCAGGGCTCATGCCAAGCAGGGTAAGGCACCTGCCTACCTCTATAACTTCACCCTGGATTTTCCGTCGTATCAACATGGAAAACCCGCATGGCACTGCGCCGATATACCCTTCTTCTTCCATAACACGGACAAGGTGGAGATATGCAATATGCCGGGAGTTTCAGACAGGCTGGAGGAGAACATATTCAGGGCCGTTATCAACTTTGCCGATAATGGCGACCCCAATCACAGCGGATTGCCCCATTGGCCGGCAGTGACACCGGAAGTAGAACCCACCATGCTATTCGATGCGGACTGCACGGTACGGGAGAATTATGATGATGATTTACTGGCCTTGATTGAAGAAATATTACCTCCTGTTAAATTTGGATCGTAGTCGCTAGGACTACTGCCATAAATCAATTTATCTATAGAAACAGATATTGTTGAATATATAGTTTCTATAGCAGAATTAAACAGTAAGGCAACCAGGTTATATTGGATATAGACATGGTTGCCTTTTTTATGTTTATAGAATTGGACTATGAGGGTAGAATCGGAGCTGGACTAAAATCCTGCCCTGTGACCAGCTACAGACCAACCCCGGTATGGTTTATAAAAACCAGATCATCATATATCTGGAGCCTGCCCTCAATTATATCCAGTATGTTGCGGGCTGTTGTTTCCGGGCTGCCCGGGGCCTTCTCTCCACCCATGTCAGTTTTTATCCAGCCGGGGTGGATGGCCAATACCCTTATGCCGGCCTCTTTAAGATAGTTATTGAGCTTGGCGGAATACATATTGAGGGTTGCTTTTGAAAGACTGTATGGATAATCACTTCCACCCAGATCATTGGCTGCCCCGGATGTTATGTTGATAATCATGGGGGATTCGCTTCCCTCCATCAGTCCTGCCAAGTGCTTTATGAGCATCATGGGACCAAAGGTATTGACCTTAAAGGAGGCAATCAACTCCTCCAGGTCCAGTTGGTCAAACTTCCTGCTCCTGCCCAGGAGGATCCCCGCATTGTTTATTATTACATCCAGGCTTCCCCATTGGCTTCTGATCAAATCTGCACTATGCACCATAGTGGCCTCGTCCACCATATCCAGATGGATAATCTCAAGTCTATCTAAATACTCCCTCTTAAGCGAATCAAGGGCTTCCGAATTGCTGCCAGCCCGCATCCCTGCGGCTACTTCATGCCCCTCCTTAAGAAATAGTTTTGTCAATTCCAAACCTAATCCTCTGTTTGCACCCGTAACTAAAATCTTCAATGTTAAACCTCCTTGAATCCGTATATAAGGTATTTATAACCCCTTTGGCGATTAATAATCATTGACCTAATTGATAGCTGCGGTTGGTTTAGTGTGTCCGAAGCGATAGGCTTTTTTTGACACTTCATTGATGACCTTACTTCTATGATGATAATAAAGCGGTCAATAGCCATTACCACATGATTAGATAAAGCATCATTGAAAGATTTGCTGTCGAAATACGCATATCATGTTAATTTATGTCCAAAATGTGGTATTATATATGAAATACCCAAGATGCTAGCCGAATACCTAAGTAGGTTTCCAGGTATATTCGGCACCCAAATAACTAATCAGGGGAGGTTTTTTTATATGCCGTGGTCTCCATCTTTGTCTGTCGGAATAGAGCTGCTTGATAATCAACATAAGGAATGGATAGAAAGGGCAGAGAAACTCTTTGATGCCGGAAAAAACAATCAGGCCAGGGAATACATAGGAGAAATGCTTGACTTTCTAGAAGCCTATACCAAAAAGCATTTTAGGGATGAAGAAAGGTATATGCGGGAAATCAGGTATCCAGAGTACGAGGAACAACGTAAGGCCCACGCATCCTTTATTGAACGGTTGGCCAAGCTGCAGACGGATTATAGGGAATCCGGAGGTAATATTTCCGTAATCGTCAAGGCCAACAGGATTGTTGTGGATTGGCTTATAAACCACATCACCAAGATGGACAAGAAGATTGGCGAGTTCGTTAAGGACAATTAATAGGTGCAGGTGGATCCTTAAGGATCCACCTATTTTTATGAAAGGGTAGGAAAACCTGGTTCTATAAGTACATGGGGGCCAATATTTACAGTTTATTCATAGTTTATTTAAATTTATCCTTTATACTAATGGCTGGGTATAAAGGAGGTGAGAATCCGCTTAAAAGTTATTATGAATTGCTATTCGTAAGTTTGCGTTGGAATTGCTAATCGTAGGTTTACGTATAGTGCAAAAATAATTTTTAGGAGGGATTTTTATGAAAGGCAGAAAATTGATTGCATCTATGTTAGCTTTTATACTTCTTTTAGCAGTAGGCTTGACGGCCTGCTCAAACCCTGATGAAGGGGATAAGGACACTGCACCTGCAGAGACAACCGAAATTGATACCCAAGATGATGCAGATGCAGATGTAGATGCGGACGATACTGATGCTGAAGAAGACGCTGAGGAAGCTGACGCAGACGATGCATCCGATGATGATGCAGATGCAGATGCGGAAGCCGGCGAGGATGCGGCAGAAGCAGAAGAGGATTCCGAAGCACAGGATGACGATTCCGCTGAAGACGATGCAGAAGACAATAGCGATGAATAAAAAAATAGCTGCGGTTGTATAACCGCAGCTATTTTATACAGAACAGAAGCTTTCATAAAGTCAAGTTGATGAACCTGGGCTAAAATACAGCAGCTTAAAGGTTGAGCATCATCAAATTCAAGTAGAATACATGGATGCTTTCAATAAACCGGTTATCCTTCCACTCTTGTGCGATCTCTGTCCATAAGAAACTTAATCGAATAAATCCCGGCCAGGCCGACGAGTCCATATACGATCCTGCTTAACATAGCATCCTGACCTCCAAAGATAGAGGCTACCAGGTCAAATTGAAATAGGGCAATCAGACCCCAATTCAAAGCTCCTATTATGACAAGTATCAATGCTAAAGCATCCATTACTTTCACCTCTCATGTAAATTAATTGGAAACAGTTCCTTAAATATTGTTGCCAAGTTATCAACTAATATTCATCAATTTAACGCGTTGTGCTAGTCACTGGAAAGGCAGATAAAATCAAAAGTCGCTTCCAATTCGGCGTGCAGACTATGACATTTCCTTCTCTCTTGTCACGATATGTATAAATGCAGATATGACCTTATCCAGATTCTGACTAATATGAAGCAGCTTTTCTGGATTATCACAACTCTTCAATTCCTCTGACAATTTATCTATTTTTTCTTCTAAATCCTCGGTAGTAATTCCCTACACCCCCATATCTGTGAGTTTCGAGATTTATCCTTTGGTAAAATCCATCTGATGTTAACATAGATTTGTATTTGCAGGCTTTAGATCTGGTTGTCTCGACCGGCACTAATCAGCTACCAGGCATAAATATCCAAATGTATCCAAGACAAGTATACCATATAGGATGTTGTATGTCAAATCAAATGAGACATTACACATTGTAGATATATCGCTGTTAAAATGTACAATATTGTACAGAAGGCGGTGGTTTGTGTGTATGCAAAATTCGTAGCTGAACGAATAGCTAAATTGCGATCTATAAAGAATGTTTCTGCTCGTGAAATGAGTCTGTCCATCGGACAGAATGAAAACTACATAAACCATATCGAAAACGGAAAATCATTGCCTTCCATGCAAGCCTTTTTTTACATATGTGAGTATTTTGGAATTACCCCCAAGGAGTTCTTTGATGAAGGGGTTGGCAATCCATACCTGATCAATAAGGTGGCAGAGGATTTGAGTTCCCTGGATGAAAAGCAGATAAGCAATATCTATGAAATTATTAAGGGATTAAAAAAATAGATTAAAGTGCATGTTTCTGGGGCCTGGATTTTGCGGGCTCTTTTTTTATGTACTCTGTATATTTTTACAGAAGAATGCTTCATCTCAAATATGAACTATGGTATATTATAGATGTACATATTATATTGTCGATTTATATATGTTTGCTTGTCTATCATAGTTTCTTATGACCCGGGTCATAAGGATTTTAATGCATAAAGAGAGGATATGAAATCATGAGTACATTTGAACAGTTGAAGGACAAAAACCCACATGTTACCTGGATCCATGCAGATGATCCCGAATTTGCCCCCTACGGTCGGGTATTGGACATTGATGTCTCCCCTTATTTAAAGGTAGTTGAAGAAAAGTATGCCGATCTGGGGACAACCAGGGTGGTATACAATGCTTCAAGCCCCGAATTTGAAGCTCTGAAGGATCTAAACCAGGAAGTGAGCGACAGGGTATTCGGGCAGATGTCTATCCAGGTAGGGTGCTGCTATGGATTCAATTCCGCCATGAATGCTATGGAATGGCATCACGGCAGTGAGGTCAATGTTATGGCCACGGACACCGTACTCCTATTGGCAACCTTTGATAAGGTAAA
>JAAYRX010000219.1 GCA_012518535.1 Clostridiales bacterium
GTTTAGTATTATTTCAGTTTGAAATTTTGGATTTGTGTGTATATATAAATGAGAGATATTTTCAATTATATGTGATTCTTCCGAAAAATGATACTGAATAATTTAAAAACACAAGGCAGGATTATTAATGATGAGCTTCATAAAATAGCGGAAGAATTATAGATTTAATTGTATCAAGTACATACTAAATACATAAGGAGGAAAAATCCATGGAGGAAAAACAAGTTTACAGAATGCCTTTGATTGGTGATGATGCTCCTAGTTTTAA
Organism: Clostridiales bacterium; assembly: GCA_012518535.1. Taxonomy (GTDB): domain Bacteria; phylum Bacillota; class Clostridia; order Caldicoprobacterales; family UBA3941; genus UBA3941. The sequence continues at coordinate 269 of JAAYRX010000219.1, forward strand.
AGCAGTAACCACACAGGGTGAGATTAATTTTCCAGAGGACTATAAGGGTAAATGGGTAATACTATTCTCTCATCCTGCAGACTTTACCCCGGTTTGCACCACCGAATTTATGACCTTTGCAACCATGGCTGAAGAATTTAGGGAGCTAAACACTGAACTTATAGGTCTTTCCGTTGATTCACTCTATGCTCATATCGCATGGCTACGTAGGATCGAAGAGCTGGAATGGAAGGGTATGAAGAACGTAGAGGTAAAGTTCCCCCTAATTGAGGATATCAAGATGGAGGTAGCTAATAAGTATGGTATGATACAGCCGGGACAGTCCAACACCCAAGCTGTAAGAGCTGTGTTTATAATCGATCCTGAAGCAAAGATTCGTACCATTCTTTACTATCCATTATCTACAGGCAGAAACTTTGATGAGATTAAACGCATTATCCTGGCCCTTCAAAAAGCTGATAAAGATAATGTTGCTACTCCTGCCGACTGGAGGCCCGGAGACGACGTTATAATCCCAACAGCCGGATCTTGTGGTACCGCCAAGGAAAGAATGGAAAGCCAGGACGATGATATGTACTGCCTTGACTGGTTTATGTGCTTTAGACGGGAGAAAAAATAATCGTGTTTCTGCCACAGGAGGGCGTCTAACCATTTTTATTGATAAACTAGAAAAACAGCTCAAATCCAGAGGATTTGGGCCGTTTTTTATATATTCAGGGATGGTTTTCATTATTCCTGGTTTGCTTATCCCAGATAGATACTCTTAAACCATGATTGATTACATAATTCGACATATATCATTGACAAGGATTTATTTTCCTTCTATAATATGCTACGGAGTAAACACTCACTCCGGAGAGGGAGAGGTATATGTCTCTATTAAACAGAAAGGATAGTATTGTCATTACCGCTATCGATATTATGAGCGAACTGGGGATTCAAGGGCTCACCACCAAGGAAATTGCCAGTAGGCAGAGGATTTCTGAGGGCACCATATTTAGGTATTTTAAGAGTAAAAACGAGATCATCTTCAGCATGCTAAAGGAATTTTCACGATTTGATGAGGATATCAGGGATGCTGTTATAGCCATGGATCTAAACTTTGTCGAGACCTGTCGCTATTGCGTCAATACATATGCAGATTATTATGAAAGCTATCCGGCCATTACCGCCTTATCCTATAGCTATGATGGTCTTATGAATGAAGTCCAGTTTGCAGATTATATTAGGGAAATATTTAATGCCCGTATCAGCTTTATTAAGGACATAGTAACCAAGGGCAAGGAAAAAGGGGAAATTCACCCTTCGGTCGATACGGAAGGGTTGGCATATATAATGGAGGGTACATTCCGTACAATAGCTTATAGGTGGAGACTGTCGAAATACAGCTTTTCATTAAAAGACAGAGTCATATCCGCCTTAGACATGATTCTGGAAAACTTTGCTTTAAAGTAGATCATGACGATTGTAAATTATATAGTTAATCGTAGCCTTTTTTAGGTAAAGCCAATGGATTAATAATTAGATATTGACCCTATTATATCAGGAAGGATTAAGTCCGTATAATGGTGTAAAAAGAAAAATAATTTGAGCCAAGGCTCAACCTCGGTTAGAATATAGTTACGACACAAATACCAAACCGAGGAGGATGAACCATGGCTCAGTATAATATTACAA
>JAAYRX010000034.1 GCA_012518535.1 Clostridiales bacterium
AACATAGCAAAGGGATCACGGCGCACTTGACCGATTTTATCGGATATAGCAGCCGCTGTAATTTCCGAACCCATGATGGAACCCATGAATACACCATGCTCCCAGTCAAAGCTTTCATGTACCAAGGGAATGGTACTGGGACGACGTCCGCCGATTAGGATTGCAGAGATGGGTACTCCTGCAGGATCTTCCCACTCGGGTGCAATTGCGGGACACTGGCTTGCAGGCGCGGTGAAGCGTGCATTGGGGTGAGCCGCAGGACTATCGCTATCCGGGGTCCAATCATTGCCGTGCCAATCGATCAGATGGTCCGGTGCATCGCTACCGATACCTTCCCACCAGACATCTCCGTCATCGGTTAAGGCTACATTGGTATAGATGGTATTCTTTTCTATGCTGTGCATGGCGTTGGGGTTGGAATCCATGGAGGTACCGGGAGCAACGCCGAAGAATCCAGCTTCAGGATTGATGGCATACAGACGGCCGTCCTCTCCAAATCTCATCCAGGCGATATCATCACCGATAGTCTCAACCTTCCAGCCGGGAATGGTGGGTATCAGCATAGCCAGGTTGGTCTTTCCGCATGCACTGGGGAAGGCCCCGGTAACATATTTGACTTCACCTTCGGGACTTGTCAGTTTAAGTATGAGCATGTGCTCGGCCAACCAGCCCTCATCTCTGGCTTGAACGGATGCGATTCTAAGGGCAAAGCACTTTTTCCCCAGCAGGGCATTTCCGCCATAGCCGGAACCATAGGACCAGATTGTTCGCTCTTCCGGAAAGTGGCTTATATACTTTTGATCTATGGGGGCACAAGGCCAGGCAACGTCTTCTTCACCTTCAGCCAGGGGGGCACCTACTGAATGCAGACATGGCACAAACTCACCATCATCTCCAAGAACATCTAATACTTCTTTACCCATGCGGGTCATAATTCTCATATTCACAACTACGTAAGCACTGTCAGTCAGTTCCACACCAATTTTTGAAGCGGGTGAACCTACGGGACCCATGGAGAAGGGGATAACATACATGGTTCTTCCCTTCATACAGCCCTTATATAGTTCCGTCATGGTCTCCTTCAGCTCAGTAGGGTCTACCCAGTTATTGGTTGGCCCCGCATCTTCTTGCCTTTTTGAGGATATAAAAGTTCTGTCCTCTACACGGGCGACGTCAGAAGGATCACTGCGGAAGAGGTAGCAACCCGGCCTTTTCTCGGGATCTAACTCCACAGCCGCACCGCTTTCTACCATTTCCTTAAGCAGGCGTTCATTTTCTTCCTCTGAACCGTCACACCAATAGATCTGGTCAGGCTGACACATATCTGCCATCTCTTGGACCCAGTCTAAAAGCTTCTGATTATTGGTCATCTTATTACTCATCCAATCACACCTTTATTGTTTAATATTGTACATAATGGTTTGCTGCCATTAATGCATGGTAGTTATGTTAAACATATCAAAAAAATTGGTATCTTAATATAACTATTGTACCCCAAGATATCGTATCATAAAAATATATAATTTACCATAAGAATTTTGAAATTGTATATTTTTAAGTATAGATAACCATAAATTCCAAAATCATATCTTTTTTTAGAAAAAACACTGGAAACGATAGGCTTTCAAATGGAAGAAGTGCTGGCTTACTCCTGATCCATGGTAGAAGTAGTACTACCTGTGATAAAAGCCTTGAACCAATTCATAAAGATGGGGAGGACAGCCAGGCCAACCTCCCCCTTAATCATAGATAAATCATGCACTGTATTTGTTTTCTCTTTTCAATATAGACATAAATTGCTCACCGGTTATGGTTTCCTCATTATAGAGGAACTCCGCCAGTTCATGGAGTTTGGCCTTATTCTCCCTGAGGATTTCCTTAGCCCTTTCATAGGCAGTACGGATCAATTCCTTCACTTCCCTGTCCACCAATTCACCGGTTTTGGAAGAACAAATCAGGGTAGAATCCCCACCCAGGTACATATTGCTGTTGGTCTCCAGAGCCATCATACCAAATTCATCGCTCATGCCAAAGCGTGTAATCATAGCCCTGGCGATTTTGGTTACCTGCTCGATATCGTTGGCTGCTCCGGTTGTAATCTCTCCAAATATTATTTCCTCAGCTGCCCTTCCTCCGCAATAAGTAACCATCTTGTTAAAGGCCTCGGTCTTAGTCAAAAGGGATTTTTCATCTTCCTCTACCTGCATGGTATAGCCCAGGGCTCCCGAAGTTCTGGGAATGATGGTGATCTTATGAATTGGGGCGGTATTACTCTGTTTGGCGGCTACCAATGCATGGCCGATTTCGTGATAGGAGACTATCTTCTTTTCTTCCGGGGACAGGATGGCATTTTTCTTCTGATGGCCGGCGATAACCACTTCGATGGATTCCTCCAGATCCTCCTGTATCACCCTGGTTCGTCCCATTCTTACAGCTCTTAGAGATGCCTCGTTAACTATGTTGGCGATTTCAGCCCCGGAGGCTCCGGCGGTTGCCCGGCCCAGGAGATCAAAGTCTATATTTTGGGCCATCTTATAATTCTTGGCATGAACTTTGAAGATAGCGATACGACCCTGCAAATCCGGCAAATCAACCGGTACCTGTCTGTCAAAACGACCTGGCCGCAAGAGGGCAGGGTCCAAGGTCTCAGGACGGTTGGTGGCAGCCAATATGATTACCCCCGAATCACCCTCAAAGCCATCCATTTCGGTTAGCAATTGATTCAGGGTTTGCTCCCTTTCGTCATTGGTGTTTATGCCCCCATCCCGCCTTTTACCGATGGTATCGATTTCATCGATAAAGACGATACAGGGAGCCTTCTTCTTGGCCTGTTCGAAGAGGTCTCTCACCCTTGCCGCACCCCGGCCTACAAACATTTCAACAAATTCTGAACCGG
>JAAYRX010000220.1 GCA_012518535.1 Clostridiales bacterium
GAAAAAGAGGATGAAGACGAATGAAGAAACATAAGGACCATGTCCTTAAACAGGGGGAAATATATTGAAAGACAAAGGGAGAACCATATTTACCAATTCATATGTTTTAATGACTCTGGCTTTAATAAGTTGTTTCCTATGGGGGAGTGCCTTTCCATCCGTTAAAACCGGCTATAATCTATTTGACATAGGGACCGGTGATACTTATGAAAAAATTGTGTTTGCAGGCTATAGATTTTTCCTGTCATCCATAATGATATTCGTGTTTTGCCTGATAACGGGCAGATCCCTAAAACTACAGAAGGCTCATGTCCCAAAAGTTTTATCCCTGGGCCTTATGCAAACCAGCATACAATATGTGTTCTTTTATATAGGCCTTTCTAATACCAGTGGGACTTTAGGCTCAATATTATCGGCCAGTAATACCTTTTTTGCTGTTATATTAGCCCACTTCTTCTTTTCCCGAGACAGGTTGACCTATAGAAAGATTGCCGGAGTAGTCCTGGGCTTTACAGGAGTCATAATAGCCAACATGACCGGGGATGGCATACGAGCTGGCTTTACCCTTACAGGTGAAGTATTTATTATTATTTCCAGTTTAGTAGGGGCCTTAGCGGCTATTTACACCAAGAAAATAGCCGAAGATATATCGCCATTTGCCATATCCGGGTATCAATTGTTTTTTGGGTCCTTGATACTGATAGCCGTGGGATGGTTAGGTGGGGGAAATCATATATCCTTTACACCCGAGGGAACTCTGCTACTTTTGTATCTGGGATTTATATCCGCGGCGGCCTTTACCCTATGGTCTATCCTGCTAAAATATAATGATGTTGGGAGAGTCAGCATATACAAGTTTACTATTCCACTGTTTGGCACCTTGCTATCCTATTTAATTCTAAAGGAAAGATTCCTTGGATTCAACGTTGCCCTGGCTGCTACTCTTGTGTCACTGGGTATACTTCTGATTAATATAAAACCCGGAACTGCCATGGCGAGAGAAATGAAGAGGTAATAAAATTTCGCTTATAAAGAGCATATGGGGGGTCTTTTTCCATCGAATTTAAAAAAGAACCTCCCATATGCTTTTTTGATTGAGCTATGAGATATGGGGAATAATGTTAGACAGAAGGTAAAGATATCAATCATTACTGGAGGTCTACATTGAAAAGAATACCTACTTATTTCATCATGGCGATAATCGTCTTTTTATTAACAGCAGTGTTCTCAATATTAGTTATTCCCAATAATTCCCTGGCTTACGAAGACCCATCAAAAGTTCAGATACATAGCGATAAAGGAGATCAAGGTAAGGCAATCCTGGTTTTTATGGATCGTATTGCATGGAAAGATATATATGAGGCAAGAACTCCCAACCTGGATATACTTATGGATATTGGCGGTATAGGGCTAATGAACACAAATACGGGGGGCAGCCTCTCCCAGAACAATGCCTATCTGACCTTAGGCGCTGGCTCCAGGGTTGTAGGAGTGTCCGGTTCACAAACAGCCCTTCCCTATGGTTATACATACAGGGGGGAAAGGATCGAGAACCTAATGCTTCAGATTACCGGATACAGGATGGTCCAGGGATCAATAGCTAACCCATCCATAGCCAAGTTACACAGAGCCAACGAAAACAGGCCCTATAAGGTAAAGATAGGAGCCCTGGGTACAGCCCTGAGAGAGGCTGGTATCAAAGTTGGTATTCTAGGCAACTGTGATAATTATAGATTAGCAGGGGAGGATGGCGGAGGTAAAAGCTTTCTTACCTCCATGCTGATGGATGACAGGGGAATAGTACCCCAGGGGGATATCAGTCAGTCACTTCTAAAAGAAGATCCCGACTGGCCTATGGGAATTAAGACGGATTATGATAAATTGATGGAAGCCTTCATAGTACTGGAGAAGAAAGCAGATGTTATAGCAATTCAATTGGGGGATACATCAAGAGCCGAGGATTTCCGCCATCAATCCATGGAGTACAGGATCGATTTCCATAAAAAAAGAGCCCTGGAGGAAGGGGATAAGTTTATTGGCAGGCTACTGGATCACTTTGATCCACAAAAAGATTATTTGATGATCCTGACGCCAGTAGGTCCCGCCAGGGAAATTGGAAACAACAATAGATTAACCCCAATTATTGCAGCGGGTAAAGGCATTCAAAGGGGCTGGCTTTCATCGGGTTCTACCCATAGGATGGGGATAGTGACCAATCTGGATGTAGGGGCCAGCATACTAAATTTTTTTGGTTTAAAACCCTTAACGGGACAGGGCGGGGCTCCAATCTTCTCGCTTCAGGAAAATTTAGGAAAGTCAGAACTGGTTGAATTTAACAATAAACTGGTTGATATCTATAATCAAAGGCCCTTCTTAATAAGGGCTTATGTATACACATTGATACCTATTCTGGCCTTATCCACGGCCTCCCTTCTCTTTAAAAGAAAGTACCTGAGATGGATAAAGCCCATGTTGATCTATATTATGGTTGTACCTTTAGTATATCTGGTATTGCCAACATTACAGCAACCCCAGTTATACAGGACCACCCTTGTAGCCCTGTCACTGTCCATAATAATGACCGCTTTGATATGCAGATGGATTAGGTCTACTATGAATAGGATTTTAGCAATTTCCCTTTTAACCCTTGGGTCATTAATTCTCGATCAATGGCTGGGTATGAGCCTTATTAAGGAATCCCCTCTGGGATACGATGTAATAGCAGGGGCCAGGTTCTATGGAATGGGGAACGAATATATGGGGATTTTGGTTGGGGCATCCTGCACCGCTATTGCTGCAATATTCCAGAAGTTTTCCGGCCGTAAGAAGCTTGTCATGATATCAATGATTATAATGGGCTCTCTATCCTTATATACTATAGCCTCGCCTAGGCTGGGGGCCAATGTGGGGGGGACAATAGCTGTATTTACTGCCCTGTCCTCATTGGCTTTGATAATTCAGAACAAAAAAATACGTTTCCACAGCATAGCATCTATTACAGTAGTATTGGTGATACTGTTGGCGGGGATGTTCTTAATTGACTCTTTCCGGGTGGTGGACAGTCAGAGCCATATAGGGCAGACGGCAAATGCTGTAAGAGAGAATGGCCCTGGGGAGTTGTTAGGTATATTTAATAGAAAGATATCTATGAACATCAGGCTTATACGGACGACCATATGGACCAGGGTGTTTATTACATCACTGGGGGTAATGGTTTTACTCCTGTATCGACCGGTGGGTATATTTAATGATGTATATCAAAGACATAAAGTTTTTATTAAGGGTTTGATAAGTGGGACAATTGGCGCCGTAGCTGCCCTCATATTCAATGATTCCGGGATAGTATCTGCGGCAACAGCCATGGTATTTGTGGCGCCGCCCTTTGTCTTGTTGATAGTGGATGAAGTTCAAGGGAAAGTGGAAAATGGAGAATGGCATGATGGAATACGGTTCAAAACCCAGGGTCGCTGAACTCCTTAGAAATGCAGAAGGAGGAATGAAAGAACATTATATGGCCCTGATCAAGGGGCTGATAGATTCCGGGTTTGATGTAATAGCCCTATGCAGGCTTTCTAAAAAGGACAGGGATAGGCTGACAAGATGTGGTGCGATAGTTGTACCCTTCACTATAAGGAATAGATTTAGCCCCATCAGGAGCATTTTTGCGATTCTTAGGCTATACAGACTCCTCCGTAGACATAGGGTGGATATCCTTCACTGTCATGGTTTTTGGGCAGGCTTGATTGGGCGGATTGCAGCATTGTTGGCAGGGTGTCCATGTATTTACACTATACATAACTTTCCACCCGGTAATCTGGGAAGTTGGGGGAGAAGAGCAGCAGCTCGGATAGAAGGAATACTATCTAGAATAACAAAGAAAATAATTGCAGTATCCGGAGCCCTGAAAAACCATGCTACCCTTGGGCTGGGCATTGATCCGGAAAAAATAAGGATCGTCCATAATGGAATCGATCTACCTGATCAAATAAAAAAAGACCAGGATATAAGACGGGTGTGGGGGATTGACTCAGGAGAGAAGCTGGTGGGAACCGTAGCAAGGCTGATACCGGCAAAGGGCCTGGATGTTCTGATAGAGGCAGTACCCCTGGTCTTGAGGGAGTTTCCCAATACAAAGTTCATGATCGTGGGCGATGGCCCGCTAAAATCCGTCCTAATGACAAAGGCAGCCAATTTAAAATGCGGCAAAAACATTATATTTGTTGGACATAGTGAATATATATGGTATTACTATAGGGCTTTTGATATTTTTGTACTTCCATCCATGTCCGAGGGGTTGGGGATTGCCCTTTTGGAGGCTATGGGCATGGGCAAGCCGGTCATTGCTTCGGATGTCGGTGGAATTAAGGAAATAGTTAAGCATAATTGGAATGGATACCTGGTTTCACCGGGAGATAGCAGAGAACTGGCAAATGCAGTATTGTTCTACCTGCAAAACCCTGAACGGGCAGATGAATATGCAAGCATAGGAAGGACGGAAATCAAAGCAAAGTTTCCCCTGGAGACCATGATAAATGAAACATCCCAGGCAATACTTGAAGCCATAAGCAAATAATAATCCGGCTGTTAGGCCACGAGGATGAAAAAGGTGAGGATTATGAATCTAAAGTTATTCTTCCTGTCATTTTGGCTGTTGTTTATTGCAGAGCTGGGAGACAAGACCCAACTGGCGGTCTTTACCCTTGTAACCCAACATAAGCAACCGTGGCCTATTTTCCTGGGAGCATCCCTGGGATTGACGGCAGTAACTCTATTGGGCACCTTTATGGGGGAGCTTGTCTGTAAATACGTACCAGCTGCCATTTTAAAGCTGGCAGCTGGAATTATGTTCTTAACAATAGGTTTTTTTGTCCTCAAAGATTGCTTGGGAGAATTGCTTTAGGCGTACCCCTGATCATAAGAGACCCATGGCATGAAAACCTGCATCAACATGAATGTTTTCCCCCGTTATCCCGCGGGACATATTACTTAAAAGGAAGACAGCAGTGTCTCCAACTTCTTTTTGGGTAACGGTTCTACGGAGGGGGACCTTTTCTTCATACATCTTCAGGATGGACCCGAAACCCTTGACGCCTTGAGCAGCCAGGGTTTTAATGGGACCCGCTGATATGGAATTTATCCGAATGTTCTCCGGACCCAGGTCTGCCGCCAGATATCGTACCGATGATTCCAATGCAGATTTGGCTACTCCCATGACATTGTAATTTTGGACAGCCCTTTCTCCTCCTATATAGGTTAAGGTGAGGATACTTCCCCCGTCCTTCATAAGAGACCTGGCATGCCTGCTGACAGCGACCAGGGAATAGGCGCTGATGTCCTGAGCCAGATGATAGCCCTCACGTGAGGTGTTATAATAAGCACCCTCCAGTTCTTCCTTCTTGGCAAAGGCTATGCTATGAACTATGCCATGAATAGTTCCAAAATCGTTTCCGATGTTATGGAATAGATCTATAATATCCTGGTCCTCCGTCACATCGCACTTATACAAGGTAATATTGGGAAGATCCGCTGTAAGCTTTTGAAGGTTTGATAGATTTCTTTCTCCTTGGTAAGTTAAGATTAAATTGGCTCCCGCATCAAGGCAAGCTTCCGCTATACCCCATGCGATGCTCCACTTATTGGCTACACCCATGATGAGAATCGTCTCACCCTTTAATAAAGTATTCAATAGTGCCATCCCTTTCATCTGAAATTGGATACCACCCAGTCAATATCGGTGTTGTTATTTTATCTACTGAGTGGTTATATAGATTATAGAGGAACTGATTAAGTGTTGTCAAAAGAATATTTAGTAAATTCCCCTATATAATGTTGGACAACCTTGACCGATGTGTTATAATATTAAAGATTATAAGGTATATACGAACTAAGGAGGACTTTTTGGTGAAAGCGAATTTAGAAAAACTCGAAAATAGTAAAGTAAAACTAGAGATAGAGGTAGATGCGAAGCAATTTGACGAGGCAATGCACAAGTCATACCTTAAGAATAGGGGTCGCATAGTTATTCCCGGATTTAGAAAGGGTAAGGCTCCTCGCCAGATAATCGAACGTTATTATGGTGAAGGTATTTTTTATGAAGACGCTTTAGCAGAGACCCTTCCTGTTAAATACGATGAAGCCGTTGAGGAGTACGGACTATTTCCTGTAGACCAGCCGGACTTCGATGTTGTTCAGATCGGGAGCGGCCAGGATCTTATATTTACCGCAGAGGTGACTGTAAAACCAGATGTTGTTTTAGGTCAGTATAAGGGAATAGAAATAAACAAGGTTGAGTATAATGTTACAGACCAAGACATAGATGATCAACTTGAAAGGGTCCGGGAACAGAATGCAAGGTGGATAACCGTTGAAGATAGACCTGTTAAAGATGGTGATCGTTTAACCCTTGACTATAAAGGTTATGTAGATGGGGAGGCTTTCGATGGAGGCACCGCCGAAAACCAAACTTTGGTGATAGGCTCGGGACAGTTCATACCCGGTTTTGAAGAACAGCTAATAGGCATGAATGTTGGCGACGAAGGAGAGATCAAGGTCACCTTCCCCGAAGAATACCATTCTGAGGATTTAAAAGGTAAGGATGCTGTTTTCGAGGTTAAAGTCCATGAGATTAAAGAAAAAGAGCTGCCTGAATTGGATGATGAGTTTGTCAAGGATATCAGTGAGTTTGATACTGTAGATGAATATAAGGCAGACTTAAGGAAGCGTATGGAAGAAGATGCTTCTCGCAGAGAAAAATCCGAGATGGAAAATCTCCTTCTTAGGAAGGTAGTCGATAATATGGAAGTAGATGTCCCTGAGGTAATGATAGAGAGAGAGATAGATGCATCAATCAGGGATATGGATATGAGGATGAGGTATCAGGGCTTTGATCTAAGTAGCTATCTTGGGATGATGGGTTCCTCTATAGAGGACTTTAGATCTGATATGAGAGATGAAGCAAGTTATAGGGTTAAGCTCCAACTGGCCTTGGAACAGATTATTAAGGAAGAGGCAATAGAGATAGACCAAGATGATTTGGATCAAGAATACAACAACATGGCCGAAGAGTTTAAGATGGACCTGGAGGAAGTAAAGAAAAGATATGAAGGCCAGGAGGATGGGCTGAAGAATAGTCTGTCTATACAAAAGGCCATAGATTTTCTTATGAATGAAGCAGTATTTGTCGAGGCCGAGGAGGAAGACAAAGAAGCCGAGGAAGAGGAGACACAAGAAGATTAGGTATTAGTACCTAACTTATCGAGATAAATATAAGGAGGTATTGGCAAATGAATTTGGTACCTATAGTTGTTGAGCAAACTAGTCGTGGTGAGAGGTCATATGACATATATTCAAGATTGCTTGAGGATCGTATTATCTTTTTGGGAGGGCCTATAAGCGACTTAACAGCCAACTTAGTTGTAGCCCAGCTGCTGTTTTTGGAGGCAAAGGATCCCGATAAAGACGTACTCGTCTATATAAACAGCCCTGGTGGTTCTGTGACAGCAGGGATGGCGATATATGATACAATGCAATATCTAAAGTGTGATGTATCCACTATTTGTGTTGGGATGGCTGCTTCTATGGGAGCATTCCTGTTGGCAGCGGGAACCAAGGGCAAACGCCTGGCCTTGCCCAACAGTGAGATTATGATACATCAACCCTTGGGCGGAACCCAGGGGCAAGCTTCTGATATCGCTATTCATGCTGAACAGATCCTCAAGTTGAAGAAAAAGATAAATGAAATTCTGGCCGAGAGGACAGGGAAACCATTGGAAAAAATTGAAAGAGATACGGATCGTGACTTTTTCATGTCGGCTGAGGATGCTAAGGAGTATGGGATTATAGATGATGTAATAACTTCCCGCAAATAAAATGTGTGGAATTGACCCATAATTGTTTAATATGATAATATGGTTATCATGTAGACAGAAAGCTTGAAAATTATTATATATAGAGCTGGAAAAAAGTGAGGGCGGCCTTAGGCCGCCCGCATACACGCATTATAGACACAGAACACTCTATTAAGGAACGGTATGGTTCGCAATAGGGAATTAATGTGACACAATATTTAATGCGAACATATAGTTAAATAAGAGGTGAAAATATGGCTAGATATGATGACAAAAAGCAGCTCAAGTGTTCATTTTGCAGTAAAACCCAAGAGCAAGTCAGGCGTTTGGTAGCCGGACCCGGGGTCTATATATGCGATGAGTGTATTGAGTTATGTCAAGAAATTATTGAGGAAGAATTTGATGACGCCTCTGATCTGGATATAAGGGACATCCCAAAACCCATGGAAATAATGGAGATCCTTGATCAATATGTTATTGATCAGGAAGAAGCCAAAAAGACTTTATCGGTAGCGGTATATAATCACTACAAAAGGATAAACAGTGATGTGGTAAAGGATGATGTTGAGCTTTACAAAAGCAATATTGTAATGCTTGGACCCACAGGCTCCGGTAAAACTCTTCTGGCCCAGACCTTGGCCAGAATATTAAATGTACCCTTTGCCGTTGCCGATGCGACCTCCCTTACAGAGGCGGGATACGTCGGTGAAGACGTGGAGAATATCCTGTTAAAGCTGATACAGGCAGCAGACTACGATGTAGAAAGAGCTGAAAAGGGTATTATATATATAGACGAGATTGACAAGGTAGCCAGAAAATCTGAAAATCCTTCCATAACAAGGGATGTTTCCGGAGAAGGGGTCCAACAGGCCCTACTGAAGATCTTGGAAGGGACAATAGCCAGTGTACCTCCCCAAGGAGGGAGAAAACACCCCCATCAGGAGTTTATTCAGATTGACACAACAAATATTCTCTTTATTTGTGGCGGTGCCTTTGATGGGATAGACAAGATCATACAGAACAGGATTGGCAAAAAGACAATGGGTTTCGGGGCTGACATTCGCAGCAATAGAAACTATGATGTAGGTGAGATCTTATCCAAGATCCAACCCGAAGATCTGCTTCGATATGGGTTGATACCGGAATTTGTAGGTAGAATCCCGGTTGTCGTTACCCTAAATCCTTTGGACGAAGATGCATTGGTCCAAATTCTGAAGGAGCCCAAAAATGCATTGGTAAAGCAGTACCAGAAATTGTTAGAGATGGATGGAGTAACTCTGGAGTTTGAAGAAGAGGCCCTGAGGTATATCGCTAAAAGGGCTACTGAGAGAAAGACCGGTGCAAGAGGCCTAAGGGCAATTTTGGAAAAGATTATGCTAAATGTCATGTTTGATATCCCTTCCAGAGATGATGTGGAGAAATGCATAATTACCAAGGAGACTGTTATTAATAACAGCGATCCTATACTAATTCTTTCCGAGGGGCAAAGAGGTCGAAAAGCCATAAAAAAGACAAAGGACAAAAGAGAATCAGTATCCTAAGGGAGCCTAACCAGGCTCCTTTTTATGTAGGCCTTCTCCGACAATTTGACAGGATAAAAACCACTTAATTACAGCATAATATAAACACCAATGTATAAACATTTTCCTTGTGCGGTAAAATAGACCCATTGTGACAGACTCACCACCGCAGCTAAAACAATAAGGGTCGATAGCGTATGATACCTGAGTTAAAGATCTGTCTGTCTGATTGAAGGATTGGCACTTGGTTAAGGAGGCAATGTTTTGCTGGGAAACATATTAGCTGTAATAAACCTATTCTTTGCTGTTGTAATAGGCCTTTATTTCTTCAACCTACTAAAGGGGCAACAGGGAAATAGGACTGCTGTGGAAAAAGAATCAAGAAAAGAGTTGGAGAAGCTTCAAAGGCTAAGGGAGATATCCCTCAGTGAACCCCTATCTGAAAAGACAAGACCCAAAACCTTTAAAGATATAATAGGGCAGGAGGATGGCATAAAAGCCTTAAAGGCAGCTCTATGTGGGCCTAATCCCCAACATGTATTGATATATGGACCGCCCGGGATTGGTAAAACATGTGCTGCCCGTATTGTTCTTGATGAGGCAAAGAAAAACCCCATGTCACCATTTCGAAAGGACGCTAAATTTATAGAGATGGATGCTACCTCTGTCAGGTTTGATGAGCGCAGCATAGCGGATCCCCTAATTGGATCGGTTCACGATCCAATATATCAGGGAGCAGGTCCATTGGGAGTGGCAGGAATACCGCAGCCAAAGCCCGGGGCTGTTACAAAAGCCCATGGCGGTATATTGTTTCTTGATGAAATAGGAGAACTGCATCCGATACAGATGAACAAGCTCCTTAAGGTATTGGAAGACCGTAAGGTCTTTTTGGAAAGCGCATACTATAACTCCGAAGACAGAAATATTCCAAGACACATACACGAGATCTTTACGAAGGGATTGCCCGCAGATTTCAGGTTGGTTGGGGCTACAACCAGAAATCCTGATGAGATACCTTTGGCCATTAGGTCCAGATGCCTGGAGATTTATTTTAGGGGTTTAACCCAGGATGAGATCATGATTATAGCCCGTAATGCTGCTATCAAGGCCGGTTTAATTATGGGCGAGGATAGTGTTGAAATAATAGGGAAGTATGCGTCCAATGGTCGTGATGCTGTAAATATAGTACAATTGGCTGTAGGTTTGGCCTTATCGGAGAATCGTGACCATATACTGGCTAAAGACATTGAATGGGTTATAAACAGTGGACATTATTCACCCCGACCGGAAAAAATGGTGTTGGATTCTCCCCAAGTAGGGTATGTAAATGGTCTGGCAGTATATGGTGCCAATCTAGGAACCATAATCGAGGTTGAGGCATCAGCCCTGCCCAGCGTTAAGGGTGGCGGTATTATTACTATCACCGGGATCGTTGATGAAGAGGAGATTGGCTCCGGAGGCAAGAAAAGCAGGCGTAGGAGTACCGCCAAGAGTTCAGTGGATAACGTAATGACGGTCTTGAGAAAGTTTTTGAATGTAGATCCAAGGGATTATGATATACATTTGAATTTTCCAGGAGGTATCCCCATTGACGGCCCGTCAGCGGGAATAAGTATGGTAACAGCGATTTATTCAGCTATAACGGGTCTGCCCGTCGACAACCATGCTGCAATGACCGGAGAGATATCCATACGGGGGGAAGTTAAACCGGTGGGTGGCATCAATGCCAAATTGCATGCCGCAGTAGAGGCAGGTGTCAAGAAGGCAATAATCCCTAAAGATAATTGGAATGATCAGTACTTAACATATGATATAGAAGTAATTCCGGTAACCAGGGTAGAAGAGGTCATTGATCAGGTGGTGCATGAAAGCCAGGAGAGGCAAAATATAGAACCTCCTGTACAGAATGCCAGCCTCCTCAGCGCATCCGGAAGAAGACATTATACAAGCTGATTTGGATTACGTAATGGACACTAAATGCCGGGCACATAGCCGGCATTTTTTTCCTTGCACCGATTTATTGTTAAGTATATAATTACTTCGATGGAGCCCCAGGTTTTTATGAATTGATTTTTGCTCATAGTTTAAGATGACAATTACGGACCTTGATGATATAATTATAGGCTGCTATTGAGAAAGGAGCAACTAAGGATGTCAAAGGATAATATAAGGACCAGACAAATACCCTTATTACCACTTCGGGGGTTAACAGTTTTTCCATATATGGTCCTGCATTTTGATGTAGGTAGACAAAAATCCATTGCAGCATTGGAAGATGCAATGGTAAATGACCAGGATATATTCTTGGTAACCCAAAAGGAACCGGAGGTTGAGGAGCCTGATAAGGAAAGTCTGTTTACGGTAGGAACGGTATCTAAGATAAAACAGCTGCTAAAGCTCCCGGGGGATACCATTAGGGTACTGGTTGAGGGCATTAAAAGAGGAAGAATTATTGAGTTCCTGGAAAACGACAAGTTTTTTGAAGTGTTGATAGAGGAAGAAACAGAACAAGGGAAAAGCGATCCGGTAGAAGAGGAAGCATTGATGAGAACCGTCATGGATTCCTTTGAAGAGTTTGTCAAGCTAAGCAACAAGATCTCTCCAGACACCTTGGTATCTGTTAATACAGTAGACGATATAGGTCAGTTTGCAGATATCCTGGCTGCCAACGTGCTAGTAAAAAACAGTGATAAACAAGAGGTCCTGGAGGCTTTCCAGCCAATGGAGAGGCTTCAAATATTGCATGAATTTTTGGAAAATGAAATCCAGATACTGAGAATCGAAAAAAAGATAAATCTCAGAGTAAAGAAGCAAATTGATAAAGTTCAAAGGGAGTATTACCTTAGGGAGCAGATGAAAGCTATACAGAAAGAATTGGGGGAAAGCGACAGTATATCCGCTGACGTTGAAGAATACAACGAAAGGATTGATAAGGCCGCACTCCCAAAGGAAGTCCATGAAAAGGCTATGAAGGAATTGGACCGTTTTTCCAGGACACCTGTATCCTCACCGGAGAGCTCCATCATACGTACTTACCTGGATTGGATATTGGACTTGCCATGGAATTATGAGACCAAGGATAACCATAACCTGAAAACAGCAGCCCGTATCCTGGACCAGGATCATTATGGATTGGATGAGGTAAAGGAAAGGGTAATGGAATACTTAGCGGTTCTTCAACTCACCCAAAATATGAAAGGCCCTATTCTGTGCTTTGTTGGGCCACCCGGGGTGGGCAAGACCTCCATTGCAAAATCCATTGCCAGAGCATTGGGAAGAAATTTCGTCCGTATGTCCCTGGGTGGTGTACGGGACGAAGCCGAGATTAGGGGGCATAGGCGTACCTATGTAGGCTCAATACCGGGTACTATAATATCCTCAATGAAACAGGCGGGATCAAAAAACCCAGTATTTTTGTTGGATGAGATCGATAAGATGAGCAGCGATTTTAGAGGTGACCCTGCATCTGCTATGTTGGAAGTATTAGACCCTGAACAGAACCATACCTTTAGGGACCATTATCTGGAATTACCTTACGACCTATCCAAGGTTATGTTTTTAACCACTGCCAATACCTTGGATACAATACCCCGTCCATTGTTGGATAGGATGGAGGTAATACGGATAGCAGGTTATACAGAAGAGGAGAAAACAAACATTGCACTGAAGTACCTTATTCCAAAACAGCTGGAGGCGCATGGACTAAAGAGAGGAAACATCATATTTACTGAACAGAGCATCCGGAGCATAATCAATCTCTATACTAGGGAAGCCGGGGTAAGGAACCTGGAAAGACAGATAGCTGCTGTTTGTAGAAAGGGAGTAAGATTCTTACTGGAGACCGGCAGAAAACGGATACGAATAACTCCAAGTAATCTTCATGAATATCTGGGAATACCACGGTTTAGCGTTAACAAGGCGAATCAGAAGGATGAGATTGGTCTGGTTACGGGGCTTGCATGGACGGCTGTTGGTGGGGATACCCTTTATATAGAAGTAACCCCTATGACGGGTACGGGAAAGCTGGTATTAACGGGACAATTGGGAGATGTAATGAAGGAATCAGCCAGGGCAGGGCTTAGCTATATTAGGTCCAAGGCCAAAGAATTTGGTATTGATCCGGAATTCTACAGCAATACGGATATACATATCCATATACCTGAAGGTGCTATTCCGAAAGACGGCCCATCAGCGGGTATTACCATAGCAACTGCGATAATTTCAGCTTTAACCAAAACACCGGTTAGACGTGATGTAGCAATGACTGGTGAGATTACCTTAAGAGGCAGGGTATTACCTATAGGAGGTCTGAAAGAGAAGATACTGGCTGCACATAGGGCGGGCATTGTAAAAGTTTTAATTCCTGATGAAAATACCAAGGATTTAGAGGAGATACCGGAAAACATAAGGGAACAAATAGAAATAGTAGCGGTTCAACATATGGAGGAAGTACTAGAACATGCTATGTCTAAGGGGGGAGTGGACAAGGATGAAGGTAGTAAAGGCTGAATTTATAACCAGTGCAGTAGAATCACACCAGTATCCGGCAGACCATCTACCCTATGTTGCCCTGGTAGGCAAGTCAAATGTGGGTAAATCTTCAATGATCAACACTGTTACCAACCGATCCAAGTTGGCCAAGACCAGTGGGCAGCCGGGGAAAACCCGGCTGGTAAACTTCTATAGGATTAATGATGCTTTCTATCTGGTCGATCTTCCCGGTTACGGGTTTGCCAGGGTGCCCCAAAAAGAAAGGGAAAGGTGGGGGCATATGATTGAAACCTTTCTTTCTTCCTCACCTAACCTCTTGGGGATAATACAGCTGATAGATATAAGGCATAATCCAACTGAAGATGATATGACCATGCTTAATTGGATCAGTCATTATGAAATGCCTTTAATTATACTGGCAACAAAGGCTGATAAGCTGGGAAAAACCAGGATAAAACCGCAGGTTGACAAGATTCGGAGGAAGCTGGCGGTATCCATGGATATGCCCATTATTCCATTTTCCTCCCAAACCGGCCAAGGGAAGGAGAACTTGCTTATAGCCCTGGATTCCCTCCTTAAGAATCCTCTGGGTTTTCAGGGTTAATAAGTATTGTAGTATTGCCCAAGGTAATCCTTTCGATTTCCCTTTCGCCCTTATCCTCTGGACTGTTGTTGGTTTCGGAAGAGTCTTCATCATGGATATAGGAATCGCTCGTAATTTGAGTGTCCTCCTCTTGCTTTGAGACATCTCCGGTCTCCTCGGATTGTTCCTCAAGTGTTTTCCCCTCTTTACCCGATTCCTTCGTTTCCGAATCATCTGCGGATGATTTCAAATCGTCATTTATTATGTCATCACTCTGAGAATGAATATTCTCTACTTGGATCTTACCGTTCTGACCCAGGGTAATGGGTATAGGTTTATGTTGATTTTCATTTGTATCATATACCCTGGGACTTACCTGCCGTGATCTGAGTTGAAGTTGCTTCATTTGGAAATCCAACTGTTTAAGCTGCGCATGAATATTGAAGAGGGAACGATCGTTTATTTGTACTTGCTCCTGCAGGGTATAGACCAAAGAGTTTAGACGATCTACCTGGGCTGATAGTTCTTTGATACTTTCTCCCAGACTGGTGTTTTTCCTCCTTAAGGAAGCCATCCCTTTTTCCATATCAGCCAAAGCCAATGAATCCCTTTGTTGTTGATCAGTACTCCATGGGTATAATCGGGCTTTAGGAGCATCTTGGGTTTGTGCCTTACCCGAGTAAATCTCATCTTTGGTACCCGCTAATTTTATTGTGGGATATCCTTGCCCCCATAGGCTGAGGGAATTTGGTACTCCATTGTTCAAATAGATATAATTAAGTAATGTAGCATCATAGTCCATACTTTCCCTGACCGGTTGGGGGGAGGACCAGGTCTTACCTAAATCCGATGAGGATTTTTCATAAATGAGTCTATCCTCTTTCCAAAAACAATAAAGCCTATCAGCATCCTCCGCCATCACCGGGGTCTCTATCCTGTGAGTAGTCTCATGGATCATGGACTTCTGCCATGTATTGGGAATATCCTGAACTGATTCCGGTCTTAGCAGATGATGTATCCGGTATTTGCCTTCTGTTTCTGTAGACCAGAGGATGTGTAGATCCCCCGAAGACCCTGCAAAAAGCCTGTAGCTATGGGACGATAATGTGGAATGGATGTGAACCGGCTCCATCCAGGATAAAGAAGCATGGTCATAGACGCAGTGGTATAGATGGTCTTTATTTCTCCATCTTTGTGTAAAGAGTAGTTGTAGGTTGTTATTGTGATCGACACAAGAATTATGGATTACGGTCATTTGATCCGATACAAATTTCCAAACCCTTCCCCCATTCCATTTCCCCCCTTGTAGGTAGTAATGGACCATAGTTTCCCCACTTCTGCTGAGGGAATGATTCAGGTAATACAGGATATGGACTCCCAAGGCCGAGGAACGTATAAAAAAGTAGGGTATATCCTGGTATCTGGAATATATTCGTTCTATAACCTGGCTGTTCCATTTACCTTCCAGAAATTCGTAATATACTAATTGGCGGGTTGCCGTATAGGCAACAAGTCGGATAATGCCTTTACTGTCAAGGGCAACGGAGTAGTCCTTTATAGGCTGGGAATCAATGTATTTATGGGCAGACCATTCACCCTGAATGTTGATGGCATACCCAATCTTTTGGTTTTCAGACAGATAAAAGAACCATAGGGTTCCCTCCTGATCCATCAGATAATAAGCAGATTCAAATTTAGTAAGCCCATTCATAACAGTAACCCCCTTAGAAATCTAAAACGAGTTGGAACTGACCTTTTTAGCAGGAAGAATCGTAACCCTAAAGCATTTCAGGATTATTGAAGCCTTATTTTTGAAACTTCCCTATTCACAAAAGCAGCCCTCCTTACATACTATGCAATATAAGGAGCGCACATGCTCTAATATATGAGACCACTTATTGAGGGGGTTATATGATGTCTTTTTATTCTCAGCAAAATCAAGGGAATGAACGCTGTCCTTCGCTAATTGGTTTCGATGGGTTAAAGAGGATAAAAGAACGGGTTTGTATTCAAGTCAATAAAGTTTATGATGCTTGCCTGCAACAGGAAGTATTAGAAAATGTAAGGGTCAATCTTACCCATGTAAAAGGATCTGGGTTTGAGCCACCCCTCACCTTAGTAAGCTGCAGAAGTACTTCAGTCACGGGTAAGCTGGTAGGAACTGTAATTCAAAGACTGGAAGACAGACCAAACTTTGCCAGGGTTAGAACCAAAGTCGAGATACCCATCGAAGTTGTCTTTGAGGATGCCAGGAGAAAACAGGGGGTCGGAAGGGCCGTTATAACTATACCTAAGGATGTAATTATGTTTGTGCCGGATGAATCCGTCATACCTTTCCAGCTGGAAAGCGTTGTGAATGCGATCTGTGTTTCAGGAATGTTTATTCCCGGAGATGCATTTAGATTTGATCTGGATGTATGTATAACAATCATACTCAAGATAATCGCAAAGGTCGAACTATTGATACCCGCATTTGGTTTCTGTGAGATTCCTCCCTGTGAAGAATTTGCTGCCAATGTATGTGATGAGTTCTTCAGGCTACCCCTATTCCCACCACAACTAGAGGATATGCCACTAGATCCAAGGCCATCTCCCAGACCCAGGTTGCTTGGACAGGAGGATGAGGTAGAAGAATAAAACCAAGTAAGGAAAAATCCTATAAGCTCTTTGAGCCTATAGGATTTTTATTTTGGTGCCCAAGGTCGGATTCGAACCGACACGGTATTGCTACCACGGGATTTTGAGTCCCGCACGTCTGCCAATTCCATCACTCGGGCAAGTATTCGTCTCACAAGACGGTAAAAATATATTAGCATAACTGACGGAGAAATGCAACTATTTTTATGACAGCAATTATATCCCATTATTTAGTAATCTATTTTACAGAAACTAATGTATTGCTTGTGTCTGCAAATCCATGTTATAATCATGCTATGTCTGCCATAATATATTATGTAAACTAGAAGGTGATTTCATGGATTTGCTTACACATGGTGTTGTCGGTCTGGCCCTTGGTAGTTTAACCGGGGCGTCTGGCATAATAGACAACCCATTGGCTATAGGTAGTATAATTGGTTCCATAATACCCGACGGTGATATCATATATCAACTAAAGGGGGACTATACCTATTTAAAGAATCATAGGGGGCCATCCCATTCAATAATTATGGGAGCAATAATATCTTTGATTGTTTCCGGTGTTCTTCGGGGAATTTTTAATGATTTTTCTTTTTGGAATATCTTTATCTGGACCTTTGGTGCCTACATGTTGCATATAGGTTTAGATATTTTTAACTCCTATGGAGCGGAAATTTTATGGCCATTTAGTCGCAAAAAAATAGAATCGGGACTGTTATTGATTTTTGACCCTGCACTGCTTATTTCGGCCGGAGTGATTTCTTTATCCGAAGGAGCGGATAGGGGACGGATAGCGGCCAGCATAGCATTCTTTTCGCTGTATATGTTGTTCAGGTGGTTGTTGAAAAGACGTGTATATAAGAACCTGGCCTGTCATTTTGGCATAGAAACAGGTCAGGAGATAGTTGTCATGCCCTCTATGTTACGACTCTTCAAGTGGGACTTCATCCTGTACAGAAATGAAGAAATCATAACTGGGAGGGTAAATATCCTAAGAAGCCATATCGAGATAAGAGACCGCTTGAAGCGTAGCAGCGTGGGACTGGAGAATCTGGTGTTGGATACCGATATAGGTAAGTTTTTTAAGGAGTTCTCCCCCCATTATCATATAGACTGGATTAGCGATGGCAAGAATCATAAGGCTGTTATCACAGATCTAAGGTATTATGTAAAAGGGAGCTATCTCCACCAGGCTACTGCCTTATTTAACTCTCAATTAGAACCTATCTATTCCGCTTTTCAGCCCTACAGCAAACAAAGGGAGATAAAAATTCCTGTCTGAGACCAGACAGGTTTTTTTATGCAACTTTTTATCACTAAGCACGTCAGTAAATATAGAACGGGAAGTGCAAGGAGGGACTGAGGGTGGGCTGCAGTAGAATAAAATATAAAATATCATTGTATATTGACCACCTGTTGGACGAAAAGAGTATAAAAAGAGTAGAGGCCCATCTAGCCCGATGCCCTGATTGCAGAGATTACTATAAGGACATAGTGGAGATTAGGGGCTATTGTAGTGGTTTAAGTGATGAAAGGGTGCCCCAGGGTTTCTATAATGAATTACAAGGGAAGCTGTATGGAGAGGGGGAGAAGGCTTTGTCAAGAAGGAAACGCAGGATATCCGTATTCATAGGATTGGCTTCAGTATTGGTGATTGCAATAGTAGGGATCAGCATGATTAACGCTTTGGGATTGGGAAGTATGAAGTCCCAAAGCCCGGCTTATGATCAGGGGCAGAGCAGTGTTGGAGTAGAGCCGGCAGCCCCAAGTGCGGACAGATATACTGATAGTCGGGAGGATTCTATGGAAATGCCCAGCATGGAGATGGGCGAAGTTGAGCCGGAGGGTAATGCAGGATGGAGTAGCGGTGATGGTGATGTAGCCTATGACAGGGGAAAAGAATTTGCAGACAATAGCCAAGGGATGATTATCAAATCGGCCTACTTGGGAGTAGAAACCCTGGAATTTGATGTCTTTATCAGTAACCTGGAGGGGAAGGTAAGAGTTATGGGCGGATATATCGAATCCTCCAATATTCAGGGAGTATCCAGGGAAACAAAGGGCAGTTTTTCACCAAGGCGGGCCAATTATGAGATTAGGATTCCCAGCAACAAGTTTGAGCAGTTCAATAATGAAATAGGGGATCTGGGAAACCTGATAACCAGGGAGGTTCATGGTGAAAACGTTACAGGACAGTATCTTGATACCCAGGCCAGGGTAAAATCCCTCACAATCCAAGAAGAAAGGCTTCTTAGTATACTTGAGAAGGCAGAAAGGTTACAAGATATTATAGAGTTGGAGAGTGAGCTTTCCAGGGTCAGATACGAAATTGAGAACTATACGGGTACGTTGAAAAGGCTGGAACAGATGGTCAATTTCTCACGGATCAATGTGGATGTCTATGAGGTCAAAGAGATAAAGGTTACAGAATCAGATCCAGATGCTTTAGGTGAACGGATAGTCAAGGCATTTAAGAATTCCCTAAGGGGTATTGGAATGTTTTTGGAGAATCTGATAATTTTCCTAGTGGGAGCCTTACCGTATCTGGTTTTATTGATTCTCCTCGGTTGGGCAATATGGTTGCTTAGAGTAAAACTGGCTGCCAGACGAGTCAAAAAAGGAACGGAGGATCATGATGATGGACAATAGAAAGTTAATCTACTTGCTGGTAGGGGCGTTCCTTGTGATAAGTGTTGTTGCCATTACCGGTATAATGGCTGCCAGGGGACCCGCAGATACAGGGGCTGATCTAAGTGCTGAAAGGACTGATGATAAGGTGAAGAAAAACACCTTGACAGTAACGGGAACAGGAAAGATTAGCGTGAAGCCCGATGTAGCTTATCTGGAGGTAGGGGTCAGGACACTAGATAAGGATGCTAAGAAGGCCCAGGAAGAGAACAAGGCCGTAATGAATAAGATCATGGCAAAACTAAACTCCCTGAACATTGAAGAAGAGGATATTCAAACATCGAATTATAGCATTTGGCCAAGATATCACTATAGTGATAACAGGGAAAATTTAGAAGGTTATGAAGTAGAGAATATGATCAGGATTACCGTCCGTAGAATTGATTCAGTAGGCGATGTTTTAGATTCAGTTAACAAAGAAGGTGCCAACAGGTCCTATGGAATAAACCTTGGAATATTGGATACCGATACCATCTACAAACAAGCGTTGGAAAAAGCAATCGATGAGGCGAAGAGCAAAGCAGAAGTAATGGCCAATAAGGCGGGTGTGATCCTTGAAAAACCCTTGGCTGTCCATGAGGGTAATTCCCCAAGGGAGATATATCCTGGCGGTATGGATGGCAGATACTCCGTAGTATATGAGATGGACAGCGCCGGGAGGGTACCCATAGCTGCAGGCCAACTGGATATTGAAGCTCATGTTACCATAGTATATGGGGTAAGATAGCTAAAAGATTTGTGACTGCAAAAGATGCATTAAGTTGTGCCTCTAATTAGTTTGAAGTATAAGAAAACACAAATGGCGATGATATGAAAATCATCGCCATTTATCACTATTTATATGGAATCCGTTATTGACAAGTGATATTGTCTGTTATTTATTGTATTGGACTAATTATTTCCCTATGAACATCTGGACATATATATATCCATATCGGGTGCTCTTTTCGACCCCGATTCCCATATGTGTAAAGTTGGGGTTTAGAATATTCTTTCTATGTCCCTCTGAGTTCATAAGACCAACATGAGCTCTTTCCACACTACTGGATCCTGCCAAGTTTTCCCCCGCAGCCCTGTAGCTGATGCCAAACTTTTTCATCATTTCAAAGGGGCTGCCATAGGTGGGAGAGTTATGATCGAAATAGTTGTTGTCACTCATATCCTTGGCTTTGACCTGGGCCACATTGGCTAGATCTGCATCCCATGTCAGAGGTTTCAGACCGGCCTTTGTTCTCTCCTGATTGACCATATCAAGCATCTGACCTTGTTGACCACCTATACCCTGTGGTATTGGAGTAGGTTCAGGTTTCTGCTCCGGAACAGGTTTTTCCGGTTTAACTTCAGGTTGTGGTGATGGAGCGGGTCGTTCAGGCTGTTCAACAGGTTTCGGCTTATCTTCAGGTGCAGGAGCTGGTTGCTCCGGCTCTATTTCCGGTTGGGGAGCAGGCACTACGGGCTTTGTTTCAGGCTGCGGTGCCGGCCTGTTCCCTTCAGGTTTGGGTTGATACACTTTATTGGATAGGCCAGCATACCAATTAGAGAAGTTAGCATACCAATTGTTGAGCTTAAGCAGCATCCCTTTATTATCCCTATGGGATACTGAAATCACCCTATACTTATTTACCGTATGATTATAATTTTTATTATGGTCTTGATTCCAATTGCCGTCGTAAAATGCCATAGCGGGTGCTGATAGTACACCTAGTATTAATGTTAAGGTTAGTATGAAGGCTACTAAGGACTTTTTCATGATTTTACCCCCTGATGAAATAATTAGTATAAATCTAAAGCGGTTGCAGTAGACAAGTTTCAACGAGACAGAATGCTTTTATCCACAGTTTATTTTGATGAATGGGTACCCGGCAATAATAAAAAGTGGGAATATCTTACCATCTCGTCACAAACCCGTATATCATTTGTAATACATCTTAACACATTTGTAACAAAGTTGCACTGTACAAATTTTGGTAAAATACTGTGATTGGAAAGAAAAGCGTGGTATGATAGAATCAAAGTGTTAACTGTACGATGTCTAGTCCAGGGCTTGTGCTGGAAATATCATATGTTTATTGTGAAAATAATGATGAGAGGGATTTGATTGGTGGATAGGAAGAAAATGATAATTATTGACGGAAACAGTTTGATGTATAGAGCCTTTTACGGTATTCGGGTTTTGACTACCAGTAAAGGTATCTATACCAATGCGGTATTTGGCTTTACCAATATGCTGTTTAATTTGATAGAGCAATATCAACCGGATTACATAGGGGTGGCTTTTGACCTGAAAGGACCTACCTTCAGACACGAAATATACGATGACTACAAGGCCAATCGTCAAAAAACCCCCGAAGAATTGTTACCTCAATTTCAATTATTAAAGACTTTATTAAGAGCCATGAACATAGCTATATATGAAATGGAAGGCTATGAGGCGGATGATATTTTGGGAACTTTCTCCAACCTGGCAAAAAGTCAGGATTTCCATGCATTTTTGGTTACCGGAGATAGGGATGCACTACAGCTGGTATCCCAGGATAGTACTGTTTTACTAAACCGTAGGGGTACAACGGATATGCATATTTTTGACCCCGAGGAAGTGGAAAAGGTTTATGGGCTAAGACCTGATCAGATAATTGATTTGAAAGCACTTATGGGAGACAGCTCTGACAATATACCGGGGGTGCCCGGGGTGGGAGAGAAAACTGCCCTTAAGCTTCTTAATCAATATACCACTTTGGAACAGGTTTATGAGAACATTGATCAAATTTCCGGTAAAAGATTAAGGGAAAACTTGACCTTATATAGGGAACAGGCCTTCCTTAGCAAGGAATTAGCTACCATAATTAAGGACGTGCCTATTGACTTTAACCTGGAGGACTGCTGTTATGACATTCCCAAATCTCCGGAATTGAAAGATATCTTGGAGGAATTGGAATTCAACAGCATCATTAGTAAATTGCATTTTGACGATGATGGCAGATCAGCAAGAGCTTTGGAAAGATCAAAGGAAACCATAGAAATAAAAGAATTAGGTCAACTTTCCGACCATGTAAAACAGGCCCTAAGAAAGGAGAGAATCGCCCTAGTCTTTGGTGACGATGTCATTACCTTCTCCTGGGATAAAAACCAGGTTTACCACATTAAGCTATTCCGGGATATGTTGGATGGTGGATTGGATTATTACGATGTGTTAAAAGGGTTAGAGCCTCTTTTCAGGGATCAGGATGTTGGAAAGATAGTTCACGATGGCAAGAAACTATTACTAGAGGCTTCAAAATTGGGTATAGAGATAAATAATCTTTTCTTTGATACCTATATAGCGGCATACTTGTTGGATCCTACTCACAGCAGGTATGATATTAAGTATTTGCTTTACGAGTATCTGGGCATAGAAGTGGACATTGTGGATGCCGCAGACCTACTCTTGCTGGCTGATGACTTTAAAGAGAGATTAAAGGAAACAGGTATGGAAAAGCTCTATATGGAAGTAGAACACCCATTGATTCAGGTGCTGGCCGATATGGAGATAACAGGGTTCAAAGTGAATGAGGCAATCTTAAGGAATTTGGATACGGAGTTTACCGCGATTTTAGAAGACCTGACCAGGAGTATATATGAAATAGCCGGTCAAGAGTTCAATATAAACTCACCTAAACAACTGGCTGAGATACTGTTTGAAAAGCTGGGCTTACCTGTGATCAGAAGAACAAAAACCGGTTATTCCACCAATATTGAGGTTTTGGAACAGTTAAGGGATCAACATCAAATCATCGAGAAAATAATTGAATACCGGCAGGTAATGAAGTTAAAATCTACCTATATAGATGGACTTTTAAGTGTGGTTGATCCCCGGGACGGCCGAATCCATTCAAGCTTCAATCAAACTATAACTGCTACAGGCAGGATAAGCAGTACTGAACCGAACCTCCAAAATATTCCTGTGCGTATGGAGATGGGTAGAAGGATAAGAAAGGTCTTCGTAGCCAGCGATGATGATCACGTCCTGTTGGATGCAGACTACTCACAGATAGAGCTGCGAGTATTGGCCCACATATCGAAGGATCCTACCTTTATCCATGCATTTGAAAACAATCAGGATATACATCGTCGAACCGCATCTGAGGTAATGGGCATAGCCTTGGAGGAGGTAACACCGGAACAGCGCAATGATGCAAAGGCAGTGAATTTTGGTATAATCTATGGAATAAGTGATTTTGGTCTGGCGAGAAATTTAGGAATACCAAGAAATAAAGCCCACTCGTATATAGAGAATTATCTAAAAAGGCATCCTGGTATAAAGGAGTATATGGATAGAGTAGTTGAGGAAGGGAAGGAACAGGGATATATTAAAACTCTTATGGGAAGGAGACGAAATCTTCCCGAATTATCATCAAGAAATTTCAACACCCGATCCTTTGGTGAAAGGGTTGCCATGAATACTCCTATCCAAGGGACGGCGGCTGATATTATCAAGAAAGCCATGAATGATGTTTATTATGAACTAAAGGCCCGGGGCCTCAGATCCAAGTTGGTACTTCAGGTACATGATGAGTTGATCGTTGATACCTATAAGCCTGAATTGGATGAGGTAAAGGAAATAATTAGGGACAAAATGGAAAATGCTATGAAGTTGTGTGTACCCTTAGTTGTGGATATTGGGGTAGGATCCAGCTGGTATGACGCAAAATAACCTTGATTCTCCTGCGAATATTTAATTATCAGGATACAAATATCAACCGGGATGCATATAAGACAGCTGAATTGAGGGATATAATGAGAATTATTGGATTGACAGGTGGAATTGCTGCCGGAAAGTCCCAGGTCTCTAGGATTTTGTCCGGACTTGGAGCTATAATTATAGACGCTGACGCTATAGCCAGAGAAATTGTGGAAATAGGCACTGCGACTTGGGAAAAGATAAGGGATGAATTTGGCAAGGAGTATTTACAGGCTGATGGGAGCCTGAACAGGAGAAAACTGGGGAAATTGGTGTTTTCAGATAAAAATGCTCTTAAAAAATTAAATGAGATTACTCATCCGGCCATAAGAAAGTGTATAATGTGTAGGCTGGAAGAGTTGAAAACCCAGGATTATAAAGGGGTCGTAGTAGTGGATGCGGCTTTATTGCTTGATGTGGGATGGGATGATTTGGTTGATGAAGTATGGGTGGTTGATGCACCCTTGAAAACGAGGCTATCCAGACTTATGGATCGGGACGGCTTATCCAGGGAAGAGGCATTAAATCGTATTAACAGCCAAATGACACAAGAGAGAAAAAACGAAAAAGCGGATAGGATTATTAAGAATGAATTCAATATTGACCATCTCGAAAAACAGGTGGAGCTGGCTTGGGAACATACCTTAAGGGGAATATTGGGCTGTGAAGGGATAGCAGAATGGTCATGAGAAAAATTTTATTGTGGGTGATATTGCTATTATTCATAGGGGTTATTTTTTTGTACTGGTTTTCAAAATCTCCAATAATACAAAGAAGAATCTATCCTCTAAGACATAAGGAGGAGATATTAGAGTTTTCCCGGCAATATGATCTGGATCCTCATTTAATCATGGGTATCATATGGGTTGAGAGCAAGTTTATACCCGAGGCTACATCAAATAAAAATGCCAAGGGACTTATGCAAATTGTTCCCAATACCGGTAAATGGATAGCAGATCAAATAGGTGTAGAAGAATACAAGGATGAAAGCCTCTATGATCCTGAAACCAATATTAGGTTCGGTTGCTGGTATTTTGCTTATTTGCTTGAATTCTTCGATGGAGATGAAGATCTGGCCTTAGCCTCCTATAACGGTGGGATGGGTAACGTAATGAAATGGCTTAAGGACAGTAGGTATAGCGATGACGGAAGGCATCTTAAGAGGATACCATTTAAGGAAACCAGCGATTATCTTGAAAGGGTAGAAAATGCTTATAAACAATATAAAAAACTATATAAAATTTGATTGGAAGGAAATGCCCTATGATGCGTAAAATTCTATACAGCTTGGCAATCTTTTTCTTGTTATTTGCTACTATGGGTTGTAGCATTTCGAATATACTGCCTTTACAGCAGGATGAAATTCAAGAGGATACCAAGGAAGAAACAGGGCTGATCCCAGAATCCACCTTACCTACAATGGGAGGACAATTAAGGATTCCTGTTGCACAACCTGATAGTATAGATCCTCTTCTTACCAAGTCCAGGGATTTTATCAATTTCTCGGGACTTATCTATGAAGGCCTGTTTTCCTACGATAAAGATCTTAATATAGCTCCCATGTTAGCCGAATCCTGGGAGGTAACCGATGGGGGGAAACTATGGCGATTTCATCTTCGCAAGGGAGTCAGTTGGCATCATGGAGGCGTTTTTACTGCAAAAGATGTTAAACATACCTTTGATATATTGTTAAGTCAGGTGCAAGATCTTGAGGGTGGAGAGGATGGATCAATTCATGCAAAGAGATTGTTTGAAGGTAGGAATATCGCTCGCATGGAGTTTGTCATCAATAACCCCCACGCAGTTGATTTGGTATTAAACGAGCCAGCAGGAATAGGTCTGTTGGAAGCTATGACTTTTCCTATACTACCTGCCGATGAGGAGTATGATTTTGACCTAATGGATATAGAATCACTCAATGGAACGGGCCCCTACAAGGTGGTTTCAGGTAACATGGAAGCAGGTGGACAAGTTAGGTTGGTGAGAAATGATGACTGGTGGGGATCGCCTAAACCTTACATTGACAGTATATTAGCTAAGGTTTATGAGGATAATGTGCAATCTGTAGAGGCTTTTAAGGGAGGCCAGGTAGATCTGGTGGATACCCATGTGATATATGGGAAAACTCATGGGATGAGAGGTCGAGTACAATCATATCCCTATTTGACCCAATACTTCAACTATATCGGTATCAATCATAATTATCCGGGAATACTGGGTGACACAAATGTGAGACAAGCCATAGCCTATGCTATAGACAGGAAGGATATTATTCCCAGGGTTTATTCCGGAAATGCACAAGCGGTTGATGTCCCTATACCACCAGATGCATGGTATTACAATTCGGACTTGAGGGTGTACGATTATCAACCACAAAAGGCGCGTCAGCTACTTAAGCAGGCAGGATTAGATTTCGATGTTATGGATATCCCGGATACGGAGGATGAAGATGCTCAACATCCCACATTTACCATCAATGTCCATATGGACAATATCTTGCATAAGGAGACTGTAAATCTAATTGCAAAACAATTAGAGGAAGTTGGGATTGGTGTGAAAATCAGGCTATTGTCTTGGGATGAGTATGTTACCGCCCTTGAGGAAGGAGATTTTGAAGCTGTGTTCCTGGAATATTATTCCGACATAGCCACCGATCTAAAACCTTTCTTTTATTCAGGGGAGCTTCCCCGGGGATTTAACAATTATGCAGGATACCACAATGGAGAATTGGATGATTTGTTGGATAGGATTGGCCAAATCGATGATCTATCGGAATTCAAGGATGTATACAAGCAAATACAGGAAATCCTGGTTGATGAACTACCAATCATCAGCTTATATTATAGAACCTCATCTCTTATAACCAGCGAAAGGGTTCATGGTATAAGAGTTCCCAGAGAGCTCATGGTATTTAGGGAGATAAATGAATGGTATTTATCCCAATGATCGCTAGTGTTAAATAGGCAACAAGGAATTTGAATCAGCCATCAGGTTTATTCAGTATACAAGTGTTTTTCATTCTTGACAGGAGTACAACTAGATATTATAATGTTATTTGTTACTCCAATTTAGGTGTAACAAATATTTGCGGATGTGGCGGAACTGGCAGACGCGTACGGTTGAGGGCCGTATGATAATTATATCATGTGGGTTCGAGTCCCACCATCCGCACCATATATTAGGGAGAGGTTATTGTCACCTCTCTTTTTTATTTAACCCAGACTATACTCTGCCATTTAATACCTGATAGGGTATTAGGAGAAAGACATCTTTATCTACTTAAACGAAGAGTGCATGTAAGAAAGATTTGGATTTAATCGTACCATGCCATTAAGTGATAGTTATATAACAAATTATCTATAGTCAGCTGCAGGGAAAGGCAGAATATTATGAGTAGATTAGAATATTTTCTATAGGATAAGCTATAGTAGACATCCTATTATGAAAAGGTGATATTATCGGAGACAAAGGAAATTTACTAAAGATAGGGATAATCGGCGCTGTTGCCGGCTTATGCAATGGACTGTTTGGATCTGGGGGAGGGATAATAGTAGTACCCTCAATGATCCATCTGTTAAAAGTGGAAGAACATGACGCACACGCAACCGCTATCGCTGTAATACTGCCTCTATCACTGGCCAGTATCCTTGTATACTTTAAGAACAACTATTTCGATTGGAATATTGTATGGAAAGTATGTGCAGGGAGCGTTATTGGAGCCGGTATAGGGGCCCGGCTGTTATCCAAGATTCCTGTGGACATATTGGGCAGGGTATTTGCCGTTTTTATGATTATGGCAGGATTAAGGATGCTTCTCAGATGATATTGTTTCTGATAGGCTTGGCATCTGGGATAGTGAGTGGAATGGGCATGGGAGGGGGCACCATTCTGATTCCAGGCCTAATATTCCTGGCCGGAGTGCCACAACATTTGGCTCAAAGTGTAAACCTCAGCGTCTTCTTCCCGGCTTCCATTTGTGCATTATGGATTCATACTAAAAATAAACATGTAAGATACAAGCTGGCACTGAAAATAATTTTGGTTGGTGTGATTGGCTCTTTAATAGGCTCGATTATTGCAGTGTCTATGTCTACTCAAATCCTTCGAAAAATGTTTGGGATCTTTATACTGGCAATGGGGATTTATGAGCTTTTCAGGAAGCCAAAAAGCAAAGGCAAGAAATAAAAAACATTCACATATACATGGTTTCAGCTATAAAATATGTTGACCCAACACTATGCATAATAACCGATGATAAGAACATAAAAAACCATTACATTTTACAATAATTTATGTTATAATACATTTGTGTTAAAAATCCGGCGGGGATTCATTGTGAATTCCTAGTCGGCTTTTTTCATGTTAGGGAAGTGTTATTTATTTAACGAAAATCCCACAAATATAGATATTTATGGTAAAATATTATTACCATGGTTTTACATCTACCATTGTCAAGTTTTCATTGAGTTAATCAACAATACACAAATACAGCCTGGTTTATTCATACCATGGAAGGGAAAGACTGGGCTGGTTATAAAATTGACAAAAGGGTTAGGTAAAGGAAGGTGTTTGTTAATGGGGTTTAATTTATTATCATTTTTTAAGGGGGGAGTCCACCCTCCTGGCAATAAGCATTTTACAGAAGGTAAGCCTGTCGAGAAAGCAAAAGTACCAGCTCTAGTTTATATACCCCTTCAGCAGCATATCGGCGCTCCTTGTGAACCTATAGTAAAGCCTGGTGACCGAGTAAAGATGGGTCAGGTGATTGGTCAGCAAAAAGGCCATGTTTGTGCTCCAATTCACTCCAGCGTCTCAGGTAAGGTTAAATCCATTATTCCATTTGCAACTACACATGGTAACAAGGTACAGACCTTAGTTATTGAAAATGATGGATTGGACACCCCTGCAGAATCTATAATGGGACGTAATATAGATGAGGTATCGGCACAAGAGATTTTAGACATCGTTTTAGATGCAGGGATCGTTGGTTTGGGTAATGCCACATTTCCTACGCATGTCAAGTTGTCTCCGCCTGCTGATAAGGTTATTGAAGCTGTTATCCTCAACGGCTCCGAATGTGAACCCTATTTAACGGCAGACCATCGCTTAATGGTGGAGGAACCGGATGCGGTTATAGGGGGATTGAAGCTCATAATGAAGGTATTAGGTGTAGAGACGGGTTATATTGGTATCGAGGACAACAAGCCGGATGCCATCGCAGCCATAAAGGATGCAATAGGGGAGGATCCTAACATATCCGTCAGGATTCTAAAAACCATGTATCCACAGGGCTGTGAACGGAAATTAATCGAAACCATAACGGGTAGGCAGGTACCCTCGGGCGGATTGCCAATGGATGTGGGCATCATAGTTAACAACGTGACTACAGCGGCACAGATATACAAGTCAGTAAGTACTGGAATGCCGCTAATAGAGAGAATAGTTACCATTACAGGTCGAGGGATTAACAGTCCAAAGAATCTACTGGTAAGGTTTGGTACCCTGGTAAGCGACGTAGTTGATGATTGTGGGGGGCTATCCTGCGAGCCAGGCAAAGTAATAGTAGGTGGACCTATGATGGGAGAGACACAACACACCATGGATATACCGATTACCAAGGGTGTTTCCGGCATCATTTTTATGCCACAGGAGGAGGTTGGGGAAGAGGAGATACTGCCCTGCATACGATGTGCAAAATGTATCCAGGTCTGTCCCATCCGCCTGATGCCGCTAAGTATAAGTGCTCATTCCCTAAAGGGTGAATATGACACCTGCGAAACTCTTCATGCATTGGACTGCGTTGAATGTGGCGCCTGCTCATATATCTGTCCATCCAAAAGACCCCTACAGGAATCCATCAAGTTGGCTAAGGAAGTGATTATTGATAGAAGAAGAAATGGAAATTAACAGGATGTACCACACGGGTACACCTATAATTCAATTATAAGATTGTAGCTGGCTGGTTGTTTGTAGTTTTGTCTTATATATTGTGAGAGGTTTGGAGGGAAAGGAATGGATAATACAATAACAGTTTCTGCTTCTCCCCATATTAGATCCAAGGAATCGGTATCGCGGATAATGTTGGACGTAATACTGGCATTGATTCCCGCCGCGATTGCCGCAGTGATCATTTTTGGATGGAGGGTATTATTAGTCATCGTAGTTTCCGTCATGGGCGCGGTAATCACCGAGGCTGTAATCCAAAAGTTAATGAAAAAGCCCATAACTATTAAAGATTTAAGCGCAGTGGTAACAGGGATTCTATTGGCATACAATATGCCACCTACGGTTCCCCTATGGATAGTTTTGATTGGCTCAATAATAGCAATTGCTCTGGTTAAACAGGCTTTTGGTGGGTTGGGTCAGAACTTTATGAATCCTGCCTTGGCAGCTAGGGCTATCTTATTTGCAGCTTGGCCGGTGCAGATGACAAATTGGCAAAGACCGATAATTGATGCCTTCAGCAATGCCACCAGCAGCGCAACCCCTCTTCCTATACTAAAGGATGGAGAGACATGGGCAAAATTACCGCCTCTTTGGGACGTTTTCGTTGGGAAGATTGGAGGAAGTATTGGTGAGATATCCGCTTTGGCTCTATTGTTGGGAGCGGCTTATTTGCTCATTAGGGGTGTTATAAACTGGCGGATTCCCATAACTTATATTGCTACCGTTGGATTGTTGACTTGGATTTTTGGAACGGATGGTCTTTTCACAGGTCGGGGTCTATACCATATTTTCTCAGGTGGACTTATTCTAGGTGCATTTTTTATGGCTACTGACTATCCCACGTCTCCGGTTACACCCCTTGGTCAGATTATTATGGGGATAGGTTGTGGTATTGTAACGTCTATAATCCGATTGGTGGGCGGATACCCAGGTGGAGTATCTTATTCCATTCTTATTATGAATGTGGCAACACCTCTTATAGAAAGGTATACAAGACCTCGAATATATGGGGAGGTGAAGAACAATGTCTGATATTATGAAAATAGGATTTAGACTCTTCGTAATAACGGCGATTGCTGCAATAGTTATGGGGCTTACCAATCTTGCTACAGAAGAACCCATAAGACTTCAACGAATCAAGGCGGAAAATAAAGCAAGACAGGTTGCTCTTCCCCAGGCGGAGGAGTTTGGACAATTGGATATAGAAGGAGGCTCCTGGGGAAACGAGGCTGTAGAAATAGTGGAAATATATACCGGCTTATCTGATGATAAGGTGGTGGGGTACGTTTTTAGAGTTAAGGCAATGGGTTATGTGGGAGATATGGATATCATCCTGGGTATTAATACAGACGATGAAATAGAGGCAGTTGAAATAGGTGAGCATAGTGAAACTCCCGGTTTGGGAGCAAAAGTTAAGGATAAGGCCTTCCTGGAGCAATTCCATGGGAAAGGGACAGAGGCTCAGCTTTCCGCTGTCAAGACCTTAAACGAAGATGGAAGTGCAGATACCAGTGGCAGCTCCACCGTAGACGCGGAAGGTAGTGCTACGACCGATACTGAAAGCAGTGCAACAGTAGATACAGAGGCTGGCGCAACTGCAGATACAGAGGCTGGCGCAACTGCAGATACAGAGGATAGTGCAACGACGGATACGGAAGGTAGTGCTACGACCGATACTGAAAGCAGTGCAACTGTGGATGGCAGTAGCAGTGCTACCGGGGGAGCTTCAGGAAGTGTACAGGAGATACAGGCAATATCGGGTGCTACTGTAACCTCGGGCGCTGTTACCAGGGCGATCAATCTGGCTCTGCAGTATTACAACGCAATTCTGATAAATGGAGGTGGGAACTAATGAAGGCATCCAAAGCCATAATTAACGGCATAATAACCGAGAATCCAACCTTTAGATTGTTACTGGGAATGTGTCCTACTCTGGCTGTAACCACAGCAGCCATAAACGGGATAGGCATGGGACTGGCCACCGCCTTTGTCCTTATAGCTTCCAACCTGGTAATATCCCTTTTGAAGGACTTTATACCATCCCAGGTCAGAATCCCGGCATATATAGTTGTGGCAGCAACTTTTGTTACCATGACCGGTATGCTCATGGAAGCCTTTGTGCCTGCCCTATACGAGAGTCTTGGGATTTTTATTCCTCTGATCGTTGTTAATTGCATTATACTTGGCAGGGCCGAAGCATTCGCCTCAAAGAATTCACCATTAGTGGCTATAGCAGACGGCATAGGCATGGGGCTCGGATTCACCTTAGCCTTGACCCTCTTGGGGATAATAAGGGAGATTTTTGGCGCAGGGACTCTATTTGGCATGCAGATTATGCCACAGGCCTACAATCCGGCGGTTATTATGATCTTGCCTCCCGGAGCCTTCTTGACCTTGGGTTTATTGCTTGGGTTATTAAACAAACTAACTGCTAAAACCAAATAGGGGGTGGATTGGACATGGATTATGCAGGTAAATTGTTTTTAATATTGTTGAGTACAGTATTGGTTAATAATTTCGTTTTGTCTAGATTTTTGGGAATATGTCCTTTTCTTGGAGTATCAAAGAAGGTTTCGACAGCTATGGGCATGGGGGTAGCGGTAATATTTGTAATGGCACTGGCGTCACTATTTACCTATATAGTGCAATATGCGATATTGGAACCATTGCACCTTGAGTATCTGCAGACCATTGCTTTTATACTGGTTATTGCTGCTTTAGTACAATTTGTAGAGATGGTCATTCAAAAAATGAGCCCGACCCTGTACCAGGCCCTTGGCGTTTACCTTCCCCTAATAACCACCAATTGTGCGGTCCTGGGGGTTGCTATAATAAACATTCGTGAGAATTATGATTTGCTTCAAACTTTGGTTAACGGGACCGGTGCGGCACTGGGCTTTACCTTGGCCTTGGTCCTGATGGCGGGCATTAGGGAAAGATTGGAGTTATCGGATATACCCGAACCATTGAAGGGTTTTCCCATTACCTTGATAACAGCTGGACTGATGTCAGTAGCATTCTTAGGATTTCAAGGGCTTATAAATTAGGGGGGATATTATGCTAATTGATATATTGATGCCTGTACTCAGCCTTGGGGGTATGAGTTTGCTATTTGGGGCAGGGCTGGCCTTTGCATCCCAAAAGTTCGCTATTGAAACTGATCCTAAGGAAGAACAGATTAAGAAAGCTTTACCGGGTATAAATTGCGGTGCATGCGGTTATCCCGGCTGTGATGGATTTGCTGCGGCTGTTGCGACAGGCCAGGCTCCTATAACCGGTTGTACGGTAGGTGGATCTGGTGTTGCCCATGATATTGGGTTGATTATGGGCTTGGAAGCGGAAGATGCCCAACGGAAAGTGGCCAAGGTTTTATGTGCCGGAGATTGCGATAGGGCGGCTAACAAATACCATTACGATGGAATAGAGGATTGTGTAGCAGCATCCATGTTGGCGGATGGGCCAAAAGAGTGCAGTTTTGGATGCTTGGGACTTGGAACCTGTGTCAGGGCCTGTCCTTTCGATGCCATTTATATCGATAAGGAAATTGCCGTTGTGGATGAGGAGAAATGCACCGGTTGTGAGATATGTGTAGCAGCCTGCCCAAAAAATATAATTGAGATGATTCCCATTTCCAGTCAGGTTCAGGTGATGTGTAAATCGGAGGACAAGGGCAGAGATGTAAGAAAGTATTGTACGGTTGGGTGTATAGCATGTAAGATCTGTGAAAGAGCATGCCAATATGATGCAATTAAGGTAGAGAACAATATAGCACGGATTGATTATGATAAATGTGTCAACTGCATGGTTTGCGCAGAAAAGTGTCCTACAAAATCAATTTACGCCGACTTTGAGAACAGGCGTCCAGAATTTGTAGGGATGAGCAATTGATCGCCCTGGACAAGTATCCGATTGGGGAGTATCACTATGCAAACAATGGCACATCAGAATCCCTGGATGGACCCTGGGGTACATTCTATTGGGCAGATGTTTTAGATGGCCTAATAAGCATGGTTGAAAGGTACGAAGGAAAAATACAGCTGGTCTATATGGATCCACCTTTTATGACAGGTTGTTTATACAGGTTTCGGCAAAAAATAGGTGAGAAGGGTTTGTTGGAGCATATTGCATACAGCGATAAATGGGGTGCGGGAAATAAACATTACCTGGATTTTATGAAAAAGGTATTTGAACATGTGTACAATCTCCTCACCCCGGATGGCTCTTTTTATCTGCATGTTGATTATAGGACATGTGCTTACTTAAAGATCATATTAGATAAGATCTTTGGAGAAAAAAACTTCCTCAATGAAATAATCTGGCATTATCAAAGTGGGGGTAGGGCCAAAAGACATTTTAGTCGAAAACATGATAACATCCTTTTCTACCGAAAATCCCCAAAACATTATTTTAATATAGAAGCTGTGGGGAAAGAGCGTGGCACTAAAAAGCGCAACCATATGAAAATGCAGGTGGACAATAATGGAAAAGTGTCTTGGACCATTAAATCAGGAGGAAGGGTATATAGATATTACCAGGATTCCAAGATATATCCCAGCGATGTTTGGACGGATATATCCCACCTACATCAACGTGATCCGGAGCGATTGGGGTATGATACCCAAAAGCCCGAAGCCTTACTAGAAAGAATAATATTATCTTCCTCCAGGCCAGGAGATTTGGTCGCAGACTTTTTTGTAGGTTCGGGAACTACTTTATCTGTTGCAACGAAACTGGGACGGAAATGGGTAGGAATGGATTCGAGCCCGCATGCCATGCATGTCTGTAGAAAAAGGTTGTTGGGTTTAGATGTCAATAAAGATTTTGCTATTTACTACAAGGTAATAAGTAGGTCTACGAGTGAATCAGAGCTGGTAGCGGAGCGGCAGGAAAACCAACATTCGGAGAACAGGGACAACTTAAAGGGAGTGGACACCATAACAATAACGAATTACAAGCCTGCTAAAAAAACTCAAATTTCTGTCCTGGAAAATCCAGACCTGGATATAAAGGGTTTGGAATACATAGATTACTGGGCGGTTGGATATATCAAAGGAGATTTATTTTATCCGGTTGAATATGTATGGAGAAGGGATGGGGAATCGGCAATTAAAAATACTGTTGCTTTGAATTGCTCGACGAATCAAGATCTGGTTGTTCATCTGGTGGATATTTTGGGTGATCAGCATTTCTACAAGTGTACCCAGCTCCTGTGATTAGCCTTGATATGCATTAATTATTTTTATGTGATGGGAACTAGCAAAATATACTGCAACAAAAGAGGGCTACAAAAAACATGTAGCCCTCATCTTGAATATGGTTAAATTACGGTAACTCGTTTCCGGCAGCTCTATATATCGCGTACCATTCTTCCCTGCTAAGGTTAACTCCGGATGCTTTAGAAATATCCTTGAGCCGGTTAGGATTGGTGGTACCTACGATAGGCTGCATTTTGGCAGGATGCCTTAGAAGCCATGCTATTGCGATGGCCGTATTGGTTACTCCCTTGATTTGTGCTATTTCATCAATTTGGGCATTTAACTCGGGGAATTTATCGTTGTCCAGGAAAACACCCTCAAAGAACCCATATTGGAAGGGAGACCAGGGTTGGATTGTGATGTCGTTTAAGCGGCAATAATCCAATATGCTACCATCCCTGCTTATGGATGGGTCAATTTTCATATTGACATTTATACCGGCATCTATCATGCCCGTATGGGTGATGCTTAACTGAAGCTGGTTAATAATAATCTTGTGGTTTAAGTATTTCTGAAGAAGCTCAATCTGCATAGGATTTTGATTGCTGACACCAAAGTATTTAACCTTGCCACTGTTATATAGTGCTGTAAAGGCCTCGGCTACTTCTTCGGGTTCAACCAGGGCATCCGGGCGATGGAGCAGCAAGACATCGATATAATCAGTTTGCAAGCGTTTGAGACTACCGTCTACTGCTGATAGAATGTGCTCCTTTGAGAAATCGTAGAATCCCTTTCTAATTCCGCATTTGGTCTGGATAATAAATTGTTCCCGTATTCTCGGATTCATGCCGACGGCCTGGGCGAAGACTTCCTCGCACTTGCCTCCACCATATATATCTGCATGATCAAAAAAATCGATTCCCTCTTCCAACGCAGTATTGATCAGGTGTGCCGCCTCTTTAAGGGATAGACTGGAAATCCTCATACATCCCAAAGAGATCTCTGATGCCAGAATAGAACCATTACCGATATTTATTTTTTTCATAGGTGACACCACTTCCTTCTATATATTTTATACTCCAACAGGGAGTATAGGAGACTCAATTACTACCCATCAAATCTTCAGCATTTAACTCAAAGAAAGGATGAAATTTCATACAAACCGGTTCCTAAGTTGATTATAAAGAAGATAGCCAGTCCTTCATCGATCCTTTTGGGCTCAAGAAATGATACTCCACTATTTTACTGCCATCTTCTTCTGTTATGTCAGACCAGATTATCCAATCCAAATCCGCAGAATAGTAAAAATCCAAAACTTGCCCGTTATCATATATAACCTGGATCAGATGGCTGCTATCAGTAATGGGACTAAAATTTTCTTCATCGTCGATGGTGAATCCTTTTGCCTTTTTTATAATATTATAGAACTCTTGTATACCAGCCTGCCCCGACTCACTTTCGTTGGTCAATGAGATCGTGGAATACTCTAAACGATTATCGGTATTATAAATTACAATGTCCATGGCCATAATATCCTGATCCCTTAAATTTTTATCAGACAGTATATCAGAACCATTTATTCCGTTGGAACAGCCCAATAGACTGATCAATAATGTACAAACAATAACAAGTGGGATAATTTTCAATATATATATATCTTTCAATTAAATTCACTCCTTACCTCCCTATTCTACCATAAGTATTAAAATATTTAAAATATGACTTTATATATGAGGCCTGTCGATGATAAAAGCACCATGATTGTATGATTGAAATTTCATTCCTACTGATCAAAGGAAACCCTACCTCAGATAACCATAACCAAGGAACAACAGAATATAGGCAATAGTATTATTTGCTACTATATTTCAGAGGTCGTAATAATTGGATAAAAACTTATTTCATAAGAATACTAGATTAGAAGGATTTTTACCAGGAAAGGAAGAAATAAATATGAATGGCGTGTATTTAAAGGAGGTAAGTGTAAATTGAAGGATATTATTGTAAAGAATTTGGATAAGAACATAAACTTATATGTCATACCCGACAAGAAATTTAAAACAGTTTATATAAGCTATTGTTTCCACAGGGATTTAGATGATAATTATACTTACAACGCTCTGGTGCCAGCCATCTTAAAGCGAGGGTGTGAGGGATATGAAGACCAAAAAAAGATAGGTACGTATCTGGAAGAGCAGTACGGGGCACTATTTGATGTAGGAGTCCAGAAGAGGGGAGAGCGCCAGATATTAAGATTCACTATGGATTTAGTCAATGAAGATTTTGTGGGGAAGGATGGCCTATTGGCAC
The DNA here is from genome assembly GCA_012518535.1 of Clostridiales bacterium. Taxonomy (GTDB): domain Bacteria; phylum Bacillota; class Clostridia; order Caldicoprobacterales; family UBA3941; genus UBA3941. The sequence goes on from JAAYRX010000220.1 coordinate 37,935, forward strand.
AAGCCCTTTACTTTCTAAACAGGATCATCACCAAACCCGTTTTGGAAGGTTCTATGTTCAAAAGTGATTATGTAAATCAGGAGAGGGAGAATCTAAAAAACAGGATTCTGGCTATGATCAATGACAAGATGCAATACAGTATGGAACGCTGTATTCAGGAGATGTGTCGGGGTGAGAAATACGCCAGGTATGTCTTGGGTAGTATCGACGACCTTGCCTCTTTGGATCCGGAAAAATTGTTTGATGTTTACAAGGATATAATAAAGACAAGCCCTCTGGATATCTTTATTGTTGGTGATGTGGACGCTGAAAAGGTTGCAACTCTTGTAAATAACAGCCTGGATCTCGAAAGATCACAAATTAAACTCATTCCTGAAACTATGATTAAGAAGATCGGATTAAAGCGAAGAGAAGTAGTAGAGAGAATGGATGTGTCCCAAGCGAAACTAAACATCGGCTTTAGGACCAATGTCTCGGTTAATCAGGATGAGTACTTTCCCTTGGTGCTTTATTCAGGAATTCTAGGTGGAGGCCCCCATTCAAAGCTATTTATAAATGTTCGTGAGAAGAGCAGCCTCGCTTATTACGCCTTTGCAAGGCTGGAAAAGCATAAAGGTCTGATGCTCATAGGTTCAGGTATAGATCCAAAGAATTACGAGCAAACATTAGATATTATTATGGAACAGGTAGAAGATATAAAACATGGCAGGATAAGCGATACAGAATTTACTGCTTCTGTTAATGCAATAACTACCTCTTTAAGGGCTGCAAAAGATGATCAGGGACAATTGGTGGATTATTATCTGGGGAACGCAGTAACCGAAGCCCGCTATACCTTGGAGGACTTTATAAGTGAGATACAGAAAGTAAAACCGGAAGACGTTGTTGATGTTTCTAGAAAGGTAAAGGTGGATACAGTCTATCTGTTAAGTCCGGAGGAAGGAGATGCTGGTCGATGAAGAAGGTTATGGAAAATAAACTATTAAAAGAAAAGTTGATACACATGAGGCTCAGTTCTGGGCTTAATGTGTACGTATTGCTGAAACCTGGGTACAATCGTCAGTTTGCCATATATGCAACCCGTTATGGTTCCAATGACAGCCAATTCACCCCCTTGGGGCAGAGGGAGCCCATTACCGTGCCTGATGGAATTGCACATTTTCTGGAGCATAAACTCTTTGAAGAAGAGAAGGGTAATGTGTTTGAGGAGTATTCCAAGCTAGGAGCCCAACCCAATGCTTTTACGAATTTCAATATGACCGCTTATCATTTTACATCCACGGGAAACTTCTATGAATGTCTGGATGTGCTATTGGGTTTCGTGGGAAGACCCTACTTTACTGACGAGAATGTTGAAAAGGAAAAGGGGATAATTGCCCAGGAAATACGAATGTATGAAGACAATCCTTATTGGAGGGTGTATTTTAACCTGCTGAGAGGCTTGTATCACGAGTTCCCAGTTAGGAAGGATATCGCGGGTACTGTGGAATCGATATACAGGATTGACAAGGAAACCCTGTATGAATGCTATAGGACTTTCTACCATCCATCCAATATGGCTCTATTTATAGCCGGAGATGTAGATCCCGAAAAGATTTTCGACCAGGCTGAAAAAATTATTGTCAAGAGATCTGGCAAGAGTGAGGCCAGGGAGATCAAAAGAATTTTTCCGGAGGAAGCCAAGGGGGTTAACAAGGACAGGGTAGAAGAGAGATTAGCAGTTGCCAGGCCTATATTTGCCTTGGGTTTTAAGGATGAGGATTCAGTTCGAGACGGGGACAGGTTACTGGATAAGTTAATAGCCAATGATATCGTTCTGGACATGCTCATAGGAACCAGTTCGGATATGTATGATGAGCTATATGAGAAAGGCTTGATTGACTCTTCATTTAGCAGTTATTACACGGGTGAGAGGCATTATGGATACGCTATTATGACAGGGCATACGCAGGAACCGGAAAATGTGGCGGATTCCATATTTAATGAGATAGTAAAGCGAAGGTCACAACCCTGGAAGCAGGAACATTTCAACAGAATAAAGAAGAAAAAAATAGGAGAATTTATTAGGCTGTTTAATTCTCTGAATTCTGTAAGTATACAGTTTGTATCCATGATGTTTAGGGATATTCATCTATTGGATTATCTTGAAAGGTTGGAAGCCATAACCTATAATGAAGTATTAAAGGAATTCAACGAGATCTATAGAAAAGAGAACAGCTGTCTTTCCTCGATTGTACCACTTGCTTGATACCTTAGTGGTGAAATTGCTTAAGACGTTTTATAAAACGAGTATCTTTACGGTAGGGGGAATATGAATGAGTGGTGTTGCGTTTTATTTATTAGGAAGACCGATTTACTGGTATGGTATTATCATTGCTCTGGGGGTAATGGTAGGAATTTATTTAGCCATGAGATACGCAAAGGCCTTAGGATATGACGAGGAAATGGTAATAGATTTTTGCTTGCTGGCAATACCCATGGGGATTGTAGGTGCTCGTCTGTACTATGTGATATTTTCATGGGAAGACTACAGTAAAAACCTCATAGATATTATCAAAATCTGGGAAGGAGGCCTGGCAATCTATGGGGTTGTTATCGGGGGATTGTTAAGCGCCTATATTTTCGCGCGGAGAAGAAAGATTGATTTTTGGGCACTTTGTGACATCGTTACTCCCAGCTTAATCCTGGGACAGGCCCTGGGCAGATGGGGCAATTTCTTTAATCAAGAAGCCTATGGATACGCTATAACCAACCCTGCCTGGCAATGGTTCCCTGCTGCAGTATTTATTAACGGGACAGGTCAGTGGCATATGGCAACTTTTTTCTATGAATCCATGTGGAATTTCCTGGTTTTCTTTTTTCTTTTGTTTTACAAGAAAAGAAGGAAGAATTCCGGGGAAATGATCTTACTGTACCTGATACTATATTCTTTGGGTCGGCTTTTTATCGAAGGATTAAGAACTGATAGTTTGTATTGGGGACAGTTTAGGGTATCTCAGGTTCTAAGTGGGATACTTATTATAATAGGCATAGTACTGTTTGTCATGCGGAGGAAAAAGATGTCCGGCAGTGGGGAGGAAAATCAAGAAGAAAAACAAGTAGATGAGCAGGTAGAAGAACAAGTAGAAGAACAAGTAGAAGAACAAGTAGAAGAACAAGTAGAAGAATAAGAAGAAGAGGGTTAAACCCTCTTCTTTAGGTTTTGGCTAAATTTAATTTAAATTCATTAAAAGATAATATTTGGGGAAAATAAAATTGGTAGGTATACCAAATAGTATAGGGAATTTAGTAGTGGTTCCTGGAGGGCAACATGAATAAGCACCTGGAAGAAATTCCTTTAATTAAATTTCCGGTTTTGGTTCATTATATGGGTATACCGATTATAGTGATACTGTTAGTCTGAATGAAACGCGACAAGAAGGAAAGGAGTATATAGAATGGCTGATGACAATGTACGTAGAGATGATGATCGCCAGCATGAAGGCAGAGGCAGGGGATGGATGGGTATCATAATTAGATTCATAGTAGCCTCCATTGTATTAATGGTAACTGCGGCTGTTACTCCGGGATTTAGATCAATGGGTTTCGGAACAGCATTGCTGGCTGCATTGATAATAGCAGCAATGGATTATGTAATCCAAAAGCTTTTCAAAATCGACGCATCGCCCTTTGGCAGGGGTCTATCAGGATTTATCCTGTCGGCGGTAATTATTTATTTAACCCAGTTTTTTGTACCGGGTATGGAAATAAATTTAATGGGAGCTATTATAGCTGCTCTGATTATTGGAGTAGTTGACGCCATAATTCCTGCCCATGTATTATGACTTAATTCAGCAAGGAGAAACACCTTACACGGACAAACACCATTTGCAGTTTTCGTTTATAGGTTTAGGCGTGTTTTTAAGGGTACAATATAAATTCCCCTTATAACACGCCCTTTGTTTTGACACGGTTCATCAAGAGTGGTATCAGCTTGCTTGAAAAAAAGCAGGTGATACTGTATAATGGGGTTGACAAAACCCTATTGTATGATAAAGAGGTGCAACCATGACCATTGAATCATTTATGGTTAGAGATGACGTCCAGGAGTTTATCAAGGAAATAAAAGCATATGACAGTATTCGCTTGGACGAAATACCTGAATATCGATTATTCATTTCCCAGATAGAGGAATTCTTTGATAAGAAACTGGGCAAGGACTCTGATGATGATGATGAACGTAAAACTATCTCTAAAACCATGATCCAGAACTATATTAAGGATGGGCTTATTATGCCTCCGGAAGGTAAATCCTATAATCGAAACCATATAATATTGCTAGCATTGATATATAATTTAAAACCCATACTCACAATCAGGGATATAAAGAAACTTCTGTTGCCAATCTTGGAAATAGCTGATGATGAGAGTCAATCAAACAAGATTGAGAGTATTTATAGTACATATTTTGCCATGAAGGAATCCTATTTAGACGAATTTATTAATTTGATAGAACATGACCTAAAAATCATGGATGAAAAACTGGATGAGGAATATTGTGGGGAATGGGAAAAGCTTTCTAAAATACTGCTGGTTTTAATGTTAATAACCCAAGCAAATATACGGAAGAGATTAGCTGAGCGTATAATAGAATTGTACTTTAGCACTGAAGAGGACTAGCCCCAATCTGGAGTGACCGATTCTATTGCCTATTGATTAATTTTAGTTAAGCTGACTTAAAAAGAAGCATTGGGAGCCTGTTAAGGCTCCTTTTTTAGTAGGTTATATGGTATAAGTAATACCGTTTCCATATTGGGTGAAGATTGGATGAGCCAGTGGTGACGTTTGCCAAAACTGTTGAGTTTCAAATATAAAGTTTCATAAGCGTTGAAAAACGGTTATAAATACTATATAATAAAGTTAATATATCGGCGTGTTACATGGTTCAAAACTCTCAACAGTGATAAGTGCAAGGGGGAGGCTGGATGAGAAAAAGGGGCTTAAGACCAAGGGGAGATGGTAGACAAAGGACTAAACAGCATAAGATGAATTATCTGCATGGACATCACATATATGTTACCGATCATGCGGTAACCCGATACCGACAGCGGATAAAGAGGATCAGTCGTCAAAATGCGAAACATTCGATTATCGAGAATGTAAAGAGAAGCAGGCTTATAGCCTTAACGAAATATGGGGGACGGGAGATAAGGGAAAATCGCGGTGTGATCTATGTGTGTGAGCTTCAGGGCAATTATCTATATGTAATAACAATTCTTAACGGTGAAGTTGACTTAAGGTTTGTAGTCTAGAAATAGTGATATAGGGACAATGCAGGGTATAGACCTGACTTGTCTCTATTTAATATTGTCGTTTTATGAAAATCTATGGCAATATCCTGGATTAGGTAGTATAATATTAGCAATACAGAAATTAATTTACTAGAGGCGATAATAGTGAGAAACTTAACAATGTTGACAGATCTTTACCAGTTGACCATGATGTATGGATATGACATAGCAGAGAAATCCGATGAAGTCGTGGTCTTTGATCTATTTTTTAGGAGGAATTCAGGGGAGAGTGCATATGCTGTTGCGGCTGGATTGGAACAGGCAATAGAATATATAGAAAACCTGCATTTCTCTGATGATGATATAGCATATCTTCGAGATTTGGGGATGTTCAATGCAGATTTTCTTAGAAAACTGGAGAATATTAGTTTTACGGGAGATATCGATGCTATTCCAGAAGGTACTGTAGTATTCCCGAACGAGCCCCTTATCCGAGTCAGGGCGCCAATATTTGAAGCACAGCTAATAGAAACCGCTTTGCTAAATATTGTAAACCACCAGACCTTGATTGCTACTAAAGCCAGTCGAGTTGTTCAGGCTGCACAAGGCGACAGCGTATTGGAGTTTGGACTAAGAAGGGCACAGGGCCCGGACGCTGGAATATATGGGGCCAGAGCCGCCATAATCGGAGGCTGTGATGCCACCTCCAATGTTTTAGCAGGTAAGATGTTTGATATCCCTGTCCAAGGTACCCATGCCCATAGTTGGATAATGAGCTTTCCTACTGAACTGGATGCCTTTAGGGCATATGCACAAGCTTTTCCGAATAGCTGTCTGCTGTTGGTGGACACCTATGACACCCTGAGAAGCGGTGTACCTAACGCCATAACGGTGTTCAAAGAATTGCGAGCAAAAGGACATGAGCCAGTGGGCATTCGCCTGGATTCAGGGGATTTGGCTTATTTAAGCAAGAAAGCAAGAAAGATGCTCAATGAAGCAGGTTTTCCCAACGCAAAGGTAGTGGCCTCCAGTGACCTGGATGAAGATGTTATTTGGGATCTGAAAGCCCAGGGAGCAGCTGTTGATGTTTGGGGGGTTGGGACCGCAATGATAACCAGTAAAAATTGTCCTGCTTTGGGTGGAGTGTACAAGCTGGTGGCTGAGGAAGTAAATGGCGAACTGGTTCCGAAGATAAAAATCTCTGAGAATGCATTTAAGATAACTAATCCAGGGTATAAAAAGGTATTTCGCCTTTATGATAAAGAAACCCATAAGGCAATTGCTGACTTGATAACCTTGGATCATGAAACCATAGATGAGACAAAGCCCTTAACTATTTTCGATCCTGTTGATACATGGAAACGGATGACCTTAACAAATTTCAAGGCCAGGCAGTTATTGGTACCTATATACAGAAGAGGGAGACGGGTATATGAGTTACCATCCCTTATGGACATTCAGGAATATACAAAAAAAGAGATGAGCACCTTATGGGCAGAATATAAACGATTGACAAAGCCCCATGTGTACAAAGTAGACCTATCCAATGAACTGTATAATCTGAAGAATCGACTTTTGAAAGAACATACCTTCAAATAGTAGAGGCAGGGACCTCCCCACATAATTGAAAGTGGGGAGGTCCTTTTACTATCACCCTTAAGCAATATAGCACATATTATGTATACATATTTCATATAGCTGCGTTGCAAGAAAATGGGTGGTGATAACATGAGGTTTGGTCTGGCTCTATCAGGTGGTGGTATAAGAGGAGTTGCACACATAGGTGTGTTAAAGGCCTTAGAAGAAGAGGGCCTGGTACCGTCATGGATAGCCGGCACCAGTGCAGGTAGTATAGTTGCAGGTCTCTATGCTTATGGTTACTCAACTCAAGAACTAGTGAGAATAGCCGTAGATCTTCAGCCAAAATATATAGATCCTAATTTTACGGGTTTGGCTCTTGGGTTTGGACAATGGATTATGGGAATGGAGCCCTGTGTTGATGGTGTGGTCAAGGGCAAGGCCATAGAAAAGTATCTGAAAAAATTGACGGATAGTGCCAGGATGAGCGATATAAGAATGCCCCTGGCCATAACGGCAGTCGATATCAACAAGGCTGATTCTGTAATTTTCCTCAACAAGCGGATAAATACTCCGGATGACGATGATACCGTATATATATACGACATGTTTCTCTATAAAGCAATTAGGGCCAGTATTGCAATTCCCGTGATTTTCAAACCCATTATATTAGGGGGAAAACGCTTGGTTGATGGGGGAGTAACCAATAATCTTCCTATTGATGTTCTCAAAAGGATGGGGGCAAAAAAGGTAATAGGTGTGGATTTAGGGTATAATGGTCAGATTAGGAGTGACGTTGACAATATAATTGAAATTGGTAGTCAGGCATTGGATATCATGGCATATCAGATTACCTCCTTTAAAAGTCATGGTGCTGATTATATACTGAGGCCTGGAATCTATGATGTTGCGATCAGAGATTCGCGGAAACTAATGGAATGCATTGATAGGGGTTATAATAGCACCAAAGAGAATATAAAAATGATAAGAAAGGCAATTATTAGTAGTCCTTCGACATCACTATTCTACAGAATCTAGACCTGTATAGATGATATATTATAAATGGATATATAATTACATTGTTAACCCCTATGTAGCAAAACAGGAAGAAGCCCATATTCCAGGAGGTGCTGGCTTACCGATGAAAAAATTTAGTGTATCCTTGTTTGGATATTGCAAGAAACAGGTAAACGCATATTTGCTGAGTCTAAGGAAGGATTACGAAAAAGAGCTATCCAAAAGCAAGGATAGATTGTGGGAAGTGAATGCAGAGAACAGAGAATTGAAGGCTAAATTATTGGAATATCAGGAAAAGCTATCTAGATACGGAGAACAGGAATTGTATATTTCGAAGGCCTTAGTAAAAGCCGAAGAAAGCGCCCAGGAAATATTAAAAGAAAGCTATAAAAAAATGGAGATTGAAAGGGTTAAAATTAATCAGGAGAAGGAGAAATGGAAGACCAGGGAAAAGGAAATCATTGAACAACTTCTGGATTTTCAAAATAAGGCCTATGACCTGATGGAATCCTTCCAATCAGAGATCAATTACCTGACATCTAAGGAATTGATCTTGACTGATAGTGAAGACAATGACAGCCAGACCAGAATAAGCAAAGACTTAATAAGTATCGGTTAAATATAAGTGTAAAAGTTAGAGCCCCACTAGAGCCCTGATAACAAAGATCGGGGTTCTATCTTTTTTAGTGAGTTTATCATGGCGGCAGGAACTTACTCTATTAACCTGGATAAGCCCTTGGATTCTACATCTGCCTTGCAAATAACACAAAAAGTGATAAAATACTAATCATGATTTATTGGATTTAAGTGTTATCAAGAGAAGGAATACAAAGCAATATTATACCATAACTGTAGGTTCGTCGATAATTGCGTGAATTTTGGAGGAAAACTTATTGGACAAAAGGACTAATATTAAATTGCTGATAGATATATTCATGACCTTCTTTAAGATAGGATCGGTTACCTTTGGTGGAGGGTATGCTATGATACCTATAATTGAGAGGGAGGTTATAACCAATAAAGGCTGGGTGAAAAATGAAGAGGAGATTATTGATGTATTTGCAGTTTCGGAATCAATACCAGGTGCCATTGCAATAAACTCATCTACCTTTGTAGGCTATAAGATAGCGGGGAAATATGGTGCAATAGCGGCTATGTTGGGTGTAGTACTACCTTCATTTATTATTATCACCCTTATTGCGGCCTTCTTCTCAAAATTCCAAGACAACGAGATCGTACAGGCTGCTTTTATGGGTATTCGATCCGCTGTGGTAGCCCTGATTCTAATGGCGGCTATAAAGGTTGCCAAAAAAGCGGTAAAGGATAAGCTTTCAACCATAATTACTCTAGTAACCATATTATTGATACTCATCTTAGACATACACGCTATTTTCACTGTAATAGGCGGAGCTCTGATAGGGCTGATCGTATACTTTGCTGCCCCACATAAATTAGAGGATATTCATGAGGAAGGGGGTAATGGTAATTGATATATATAAAACTCCTCCTTACCTTTCTGAAGATAGGATTATTTAGCTTTGGTGGTGGCTATGCCATGATTCCAATGATAGAAAAGGAAATAGAAGGTAATGGCTGGCTGAGTGCTTCTGAGTTTTTTGATATCGTGGCTATTGCTGAGATGACCCCCGGACCTATAGCTGTAAATTCGGCCACATTTGTAGGTTATAAGACTGCAGGTTTTTTGGGAGGGCTTACGGCTACTATAGGTGTAGTTATACCATCCCTGGTTCTTATACTCATAATATCCAGGTTCTTTTTTAAGTTCCAAAAACACCCGCTAAACACCGCAGTCTTTTATGGGGTGCGACCTGTTATAGCCGGACTTATTGCAACAGCGGCTATTTTTGTATCGGAAACCGCGATTTTTAAAGGAAAGCTTACTACCAACCTTATCCTGAAGCTGTTTAGACATCCACTGGATATTATTAACGTTGGCAGTATTTTTATTTTTGCTGTCTCCCTCATTGCTCTAAGGAGAACAAAGCTTCATCCCATACTGGTCATCGCCTTGTCAGGTGCTTTGGGGATACTAATTTTTTATGTATTATAATACTTCAAAAATATCAAGACAAAAGTGAAGAGTACTAAACGTGTATTAAAGAAATTATAAAGAATTATGTAAGGGCGGGATAAAATGCCACCGGTGAGCCTTCTAATAAAACCTGCATCCAGTAATTGCAATTTGAGATGTAAGTATTGTTTTTATCATTCTGTAGCCGAAAACAGGGATGTAAGATCCTATGGAATTATGGATCTGGAAACCCTGGAGAATTTGGTTGAGAAAACTTTGAATTTTTCCGATGTTACCTGTACTTTTGCTTTTCAGGGTGGAGAGCCTACCCTGGCAGGGCTGCACTTTTTTGAAAAGCTGGTAGAGTTTCAAAAAAAGTATAATAAAAAGGGCGTAAAGATCAATAATACCATACAGACCAACGGTATGGTTATAGACGAAAAGTGGGCTAAATACCTATCAGATAACGATTTTCTGGTAGGGTTGTCCTTAGATGGAACCAAGGATATACATGACATGAATAGAGTAGACCCCAGCAATAAGGGTACCTTTAATAAAGTGATGAGAACCGTTGACCTGTTCAACAAATATGAGGTGGAATATAATATTCTATTTGTGGTAAATTCTTCCGTAGCCAGACATGTAACCAAAATTTATAATTTTTTCAAGAGAAACGATTTTAGATTTATACAGTTTATTCCCTGTCTGGATCCTATGGGAGAAAAACCGGGAAGGAATCCCTATTCTTTAACACCCCAAAGATTTACAGACTTCCTAAAGACCTTATTTGACGCCTGGTATACCGATATAAAAAAAGGGGATATGATAAGTATTAGGTATTTTGATAACCTGCTTGGTATGATAATGGGGTATCCGCCAGAGAATTGCGGTATGTCTGGAATATGCCAAGTCCAGTTTGTGGTGGAAGCCGATGGAGGAGTATATCCCTGTGATTTTTATGTTATCGATGAATGGTATATGGGGAATCTTAAAACACAAGAACTGGACGAACTACGGGAATCTGAAACTGCCAGAAAATTTGTTGAAGTCTCAAGATATATTGATCCTAAATGCAGGCAATGTAAGTGGATAAACCTATGCAGGGGTGGTTGCAGGAGAAACAGGGAACCTTTTGTTGATAAAAAGCCTGTTCTAAATTACTTTTGCTCTTCCTATATGGACTTTTTTGAATATGTCACTCCCAGACTATACGAATTAGCTATGCTGTTTAACAAAAGATAATATGGAGAGAAGGCAGTGGATAAAATAGCTCAGGCAATAAAGAAAATAGGACGAATATTATTGAACTATATCAAGCTGTTTCTAATTCCCTTTGTGTTTGTATTTATGATATTGGCCTTGTTGGTAAAGGGTATAAAAGTCCTTGCTAAGAAAATAATCCTAAATAGAGAATAGATAGGTAGGGTAGGCGATTTCGTCTACCTATTTTATTCTGTAGCACATAAGGCATAATGTAAAAAGAGAAGAGTGGCTGTTATTCTACCAACTCTTCTCTTAAATACATGCATATTAGTTTTGCCGGTGTCTAATAAGAGGGTGTGTTTTAATACATTCCACCCATTCCGGGGGCACCACCGGCAGGCATTGCAGGTTCTGGTTCAGGGATATCAGCTACAAGGCTTTCGGTTGTCAATACCATGGCAGAGATGCTGGCCGCATTCTGTAAGGCAGATCTGGTGACCTTGGTTGGGTCGATAATACCCTTCTCTACCATATCACCAAACTCATTAGCGAAGGCATCGAAACCAAAATAGGGTTCAGTACTTTCACGTACTTTTTCGGCTATTATGGATCCCTCAAAGCCTGCGTTAATGGCAATTTGTCTTACAGGTTCTTCCAGAGCTCTCTTGATGATATTGATACCTGTTTGTTCATCACCGGATGCTATAAGCTCATCGATTGCCTTAAGTGCTTTAATGTATGCTACTCCGCCACCGGGAACTATACCCTCTTCTACAGCTGCCCTGGTTGCATTGAGTGCGTCTTCAATTTTTAATTTCTTATCCTTAAGTTCTGTCTCTGTGGCGGCTCCAACCTTGATAACTGCTACGCCGCCAGCCAATTTTGCTAAACGCTCTTGAAGTTTTTCCTTGTCGTAATCCGAAGTGGTCTCTTCAATCTGTGCTTTGATAGCATTGATTCTATTATTGATTGATTCCTGATCTCCGCCACCCTGTACAATGGTTGTATAATCCTTATCAATGGTAATTCTGGATGCACGTCCTAATTGATCAATGGTGGTCTCTTTAAGATCCAGACCTACTTCTTCTGAAATAACTGCTCCGCCGGTCAGGATGGCTATATCCTCAAGCATTGCTTTTCTTCTGTCACCAAAACCAGGGGCTTTAACTGCCACACAGGTAAAGGTACCGCGTAGTTTGTTAACAACCAGAGTAGCCAGAGCTTCACCTTCGATATCTTCAGCGATTATCAGTAGTTTACCACCCAGTTGTACAACTTGTTCGAGTACGGGCAAAATATCCTGGACATTACTTAATTTTCTATCCGTAATTAATATATATGGATCGTCCAGTTCAGCTACCATTTTCTCGGTATCGGTGACCATGTAAGCGGAAACATATCCACGATCAAATTGCATACCTTCTACAACGTCCAACTCAGTAAGAAGGGATCTGCTCTCCTCAACTGTGATAACGCCGTCTTTGCCGACTTTTTCCATAGCGTCAGAGATAAGCTGTCCTATGGCTTGATCTCCGGCAGAAATAGCAGCAACCTGCGCAATGGCTTCCTTCTTTTCAATGGGTTTGCTCAGATTTTTCAGGGAGTCAACAGCTGCTTCTACGGCTCTTTCGATACCTTTTTTAAGTATCATTGGGTTGGCGCCTGCCGCAACATTTTTTAACCCTTCACGGATGATGGATTGGGCTAGAAGGGTAGCGGTAGTGGTGCCATCGCCAGCTACATCGTTAGTCTTGGTTGCTACTTCCTTTACCAATTGGGCGCCCATGTTTTCATAGGGATCTTCCAGTTCAATTTCTTTTGCAATGCTTACTCCGTCATTAACTATCAGAGGTGCACCAAACTTCTTATCCAGTACCACGTTACGCCCTTTTGGGCCCATGGTTATCTTAACGGTATCAGCCAGAGTATTTATACCCTTTTCCAGGGATCTTCTGGCTTCTTCTCCATATTTGAGTTGCTTAGCCATGACCATTTCCTCCTTTAATTGATTCTTTATTCTACGATTGCTAGGATATCGCTTTGTCTAACGATGATGTATTCGTCATCACCGATTTTTACATCTGTGCCGGCATATTTAGAGTAGATTATATGATCGCCGACATTAACTTCCATGACTACTTCTTTGCCGTCAACCATACCGCCTGGGCCAACAGCCAGAACCTCTGCCATCTGTGGTTTTTCCTTGGCAGAACCGGGAAGGACAATACCGCTTTTTGTGGTTTCTTCAGTTTCTAATAACTTAATAACAACTCTGTCACCTAGTGGTTTGATGTTCATATATTATTACCCTCCTCTTTATGTAATTTATCTTAAAGATTGTTAGCACTCTTCATGGGTGAGTGCTAATCCAATTTATAGTTTATAAAAAAGAGCATAGGTTGGCAAATGCTGTATTTAACGTATACTCGTGGTATTTGAGTAAAATGGGACACTATATTAAAATATCTCATGAATACTCTGAAAATCATCCGGATACAGCATAGCGTTATTTAGATTTCCGAGATCAGAACATGCTATTGACAAGGTTTCCAGATCCTGTTAGAATAATTGTCGCATAAAAAATATAATAATCAACAGTTGGCAGTATAACAGAGGCGCAATCCACGATTGTTAATCCTATACAACACCAAAAGCCAACATGACATATAAAGAGGTAATAGCATGCATAAAGTAATACGGGATTTTGGATCTAAGAAGGGTAAGGCGTTAATATACTTTTTACCCTTGGCTATATTGGTGTTTCTGGCTGCAACATTCCCCTTAAATAAGGTGCATAGAAACATTACTTTAGAAGCAGGGGCGGATACCCCGGAGTTCTCTCATTTTATTAAAGATGAGGAAACCGAGGGGGAGATCATTACAGATTTATCGAAAATTAACATGTCTGAACCGGGAAATTACAGGATTAAAATAAAAATTGGTGCGCTGTCATTCCACTCCAAGTTAAGAATACAGGATACCATTCCCCCAACAGGCAGGATATCGGATCTGGATATACCTTTCGGTAAGACCGTTGAAGCGAAGGATTTTGTTACGGAGATATCAGATGTTACACAAGTCACTGTTTCCTTTCTGGAAGAGCCAGATTTTGACTCTATAGGTGAGCAGGATGTAAGTATAGTTTTAGAGGATGCCGGTAAGAACAAGACCGTATATACAGCCAAGCTATATATAGGTAAGGTGTATAGAACGGTGAATGTAGAGTTGGGTACAGAGAAATTGGATATCAGGGATTTCCTCATGGATGACATCTTCGAGGGCGATTTTATAACCGATGTCTCTGTCATCAATCTAAAGGAACCTGGAACCCACGCTATTTCTATAGAAGTAGATGGGGATGTATATTCATCACAATTAGAAATCGTTGATACAACCCCTCCAAAGGCTAAAGTAGTAAACCAATTCATATGGGCCAATGAAAAAATATCTCCTGATGCCTTTGTTAAGGATATATTGGATTATAGCGATGTAAGAGTTATTTTTGGAGAAGAACCCGATTTTAGCCTGGCAGGAATGCATAAGATTTCCATAATTTTGGAAGATACGAGCAGAAACAGAACTGAGATGGCCGCATACCTGACAATCAGGGAGGATACCGAGCCACCAGTTATAGAAGGCCTTGAGGATATGACCATTTATGCGGGCGAAAGGGTTTCCTACAGAAAGAATGTAAGGGTTACGGATAATAGGGATGCCGATGTTGAATTAATTATTGATAGCAGTAAAGTGAATTTAAAAAAGACAGGGAAATATGAGGTAACCTATGTTGCGACCGATACTGTCGGCAATACTACTACAGAAACAATAACAATCACCGTATTGAATAAGCCATGGGACTATGTGGATCCTGAGGAATTGGATAAACTGGCCGACAGCGTTTTGGATAGCATTATTAAGGATGAAATGTCAGACAAGGAGAAACTCAAAGCTATTTTTCAATGGACTAAGAGACGAATTTCATATACTGGTAGTAGATATAAGGAAAATTGGATGTGGGCTGCTGTTCAAGGTATAAAAAAAGGGTCTGGGGATTGTTTTACCTATTATGGGACTGCCAGAGCTTTGTTAACAAGAGCTGGCTTTGAGAATTTATGTATTACACGTATTGATAAAACCCATTACTGGAACTTAGTAAAATACAACGGGAATTGGTATCATTTTGACACATGTCCCCATAACAGCAAATACCCATTTGATGGGTTTCTGCGAACGGATGCGGAAGTGGCAGAATACTCTAGAAAAAGAAAAGATAAGAGGGGCTATTATAATTTTAACAAAAACCAATATCCTGCAACACCGGATGAGCCCTTAGAATAGATATATCACAGAAACAAGTGAAAAGTTGAAGTATCATAGAACATGGATTATTAGGATTTCAGCTTAATCATTGAATAGTGTATTATATAACTTCCTTAAGGAAGTTGAATTTGCAATATTGGGGGACTTAATTTGGATAAGTGGGACAAAAGGTTTATGGAAATGGTAAAGGTCATAGCTGGATGGTCCAGTTGTTATCAGCATAATAGAAAGATTGGCGCCATCATAGTAAAAAACAAAAGGATATTAACGACGGGATACAATGGAGCACCTTCAGGTTATCCCAGTTGTGTAGAGCGGCAGGAATGCATAAGAAGGATAAGAAATATCCCATCAGGAACTAAACATGAATACTGTTACGCCATCCATGCTGAACAGAATGCTATCGTCCAGGCCGCGAAATTGGGGGTATCTATAGATGGAGCTACCCTGTACTGCACTCATCAACCTTGTGTAATCTGTGCAAAATTAATAGTAAACAGTGGTATTATTCGAGTGGTATACGAAGAACCATACCCCGATAGCCTGGCTACAGAAATATTGGAGGCTGTCGGGGTTAGTCTTGAAAGGTATATTGAATAAGCAGGACAGGTTATGATCCTATACATCATCTTTGGAAGGATCAGGCGGTTCCATATATTGACCTGATAATGTTTGAAGAGTTCTAGGCAGCGCATCTCTGGAATTACCCCATGGCTTGTCCTGGTTTCGATAATCGAATTTTTGTGTATACCATAATAGATCGGCTTCTAATTGATCCAAGGTCTTTGTTTGGATGGGCAGAATAGAATCGATCCATCTATCAAACAGTTTAGCGGAAAGGGTTTCGTTTGCTATTTTCATAATCAATGCAAAATGATGAAGGCAGAATCCTTTTGATTTTTTCAAGGTCTCGCTGAATTTGTTGTCCTTTTGCCAAAGATAAAGAATTGTATACGCATATCTGTTTAATAGGTTTTCCAACCTATCGCATATCATACAGCTATGATGATGGTCGTTTAGCCATTCCAGCAGGGTACTTAGAGGGCTGCCCGATCCACCACCTTTTCCTGTCAGTTTAGACTTTAAACTAGAAAGAAGCCCTTTTTTTTCTCTCTTTAAGTCTTGGGTAAGCCTTTGAAATTCACCGATTGTTTCTTTTAGATGTGTGTGAGTGATTAAGGCAAGACCCAGGCGATTTTTTTCGCCATAGAGCTGCATAAAGTGATTACCGCAAAAGCCTATTCTATTCACATCAATTCTGGTGCTAGGCTCCATAACTGATCCGCCAAGGAAAAAATCCACATATTTCTTTTCGGAATTATACTCTAATACGCATAAGGGGCATTGATCTTGTTGGCTATAGGCATCCCATACAGGAATGGTATCTATATGATACTTCATTGTCATCCTCCCTGATTTTATACTAAACGCATTGTATCATAAATCAAAAGATACCGCCATAAATATAAAACAACGAGCAAGATATAAACAAAGATATTTGTGGGAGGGGAGGATTTGGACATGCGATATTCGCGGATAAGAAGGGCGAGAAATCAAAAGCGTTATGCTATTGTTCTCTTGATTGCATTTTTACTTCTGGGAGGAATCTATTTTCTTATGGCTGGTACCATAGGAAAGGCTATCAGCAATATAATAACTCCTATTTTAAAACCCAAAGTGGGTTCGCAACAGGATGAGCAAGGCGGGGACACTGCAAATGAGATTGGTTTGGAGGGAGAGGGCACAGAGCTTAGCCTTCCTCAGGAAGAAAAGCAGGGTAGCCAAGGTCCTCGCATAACTGAAACAATAAAGATAGAAGCAAAGAGTTTTTTTGGAATACAGTTGGGTGCCTTCAATAATAGGGAAAATGCCCTGTCCATTGCCAATGAGCTCAAGAAGAAGGGTGCAGCGGGGTATGTACTGGAAGATCAGTTTTCCAGGGTTTTGGCTATTATATTCCAGTCACAAGAAGATACCAGGGCGGTCATGGAACAGCTTAAGGCACAAGCAGTTGAATCTCAAGTGTATGAACTCAAATGCCCCGGAGTAGATATGGAGATAACTGCTTCAAGTGAAAAAGTGAAGGGCATTGAATCTTCATACCAAATGGTAATGGAGAATTTCGGATTAATAGAATCTATTATAAAGGACCTGGATAGGGATAAGATCACTTTGGAGATAGCAATAGAAAATTTAAAGGATATGAGGGATGAGATAAGGATAAAAACAGATCAACTGCAAGCGTATTCGACAGATGAAGAGGGGAGTCCGGTTTTATCAGGTTTGAGGAATTTCCTTTCTACACAGGTTGAAAATTTAGATGATATACTACTGGGAAACATATCGGATAGAGTAGAAATTTCCTCCAAGATAAAGTATACTTATATAGACATGGCAGTTAAGTACAAAAAGTATATGGAAGAAATTGCTAATGGATAGGGAGAGATAGTATTTGAAGATATCAACTATAAAGGACCTGCTTGAGGCAGAGTTAATTGTAGGGGAAGAATTTCTGGACCACGAAGTAGTATCTGCATGCGGGTCTGATTTGATGAGCGATGTATTGACTTTTGTGAAAGAGCAAACAGTCTTATTAACCGGACTCAATAATCCCCAAGTGATACGCACTGCTGAGATGCTGGATGTTTCTTGCATCGTATTTGTAAGGGGGAAAAAACCTGCTCAGGATATTATAAAGATGGCACTGGAGCGTGATATAGTGTTATTGTCCACCGATAACACTTTGTTTGAGGCGTGCGGTAAACTCTATGAAGGCGGACTCAGAGGAGACATGAGATGACTGTGGAATCAAATGCAGGTGTCGGCATGGTCCACAGCTATCAAATCGAGGCAGGTAATTTTACCAAGGCCGGTGAAGCGGCCAGCAGTATCAAGAGGATTTTAAGGCAATTAGGTGTTGATGCCAATGTAATTAGACGGGTGTCCATTGCCGCATATGAAGCAGAAATGAATATGGTTATTCACTCAATCGGTGGGACAATTCAAGTGGCAATAAGCCCGCAAGTCATTGTGTTCAAGGCCATAGACGAGGGACCGGGTATAGAGGATGTAAACTTAGCTATGGAAGAAGGATTTTCGACAGCCAAAGATTGGGCTAGAGAATTAGGGTTTGGGGCCGGAATGGGGTTACCTAACATAAAAAGATGTTCCGATGATTTTCGCATCCAATCTGAGGTGGGGCAAGGCACCTATTTAGAAGCTAGATTTTTATTATAGGCATCCCGATCCAGTCATTGGCTTGGAGTGCCATAGCAATATACTTAACCTATTTCCAAAAAAATTGGGACAACAAGCAGCCAATTATACATAAAAAGACCTATCTATGTAAAGAGGAAGGTGATCTATATGCAGGGGTACTACCATTCCGTAACCTTGGATGAAGACAAGTGCATGGGATGTACCAATTGCATTAAGAGATGCCCCACAGAGGCCATTCGGGTAAGGGATGGCAAGGCATATATAATTGCAGAACGCTGTATAGATTGCGGCGAATGTATTAGGATATGCCCATATCATGCAAAAATCGCAGTTACCGATCCCTTAGATGCGATAGATGATTATAGGTATAAGATAGCTCTACCGGCACCAACTTTATATGGTCAGTTTGAAAACCTAACCAGTATAGACAGTGTTTTAAATGGACTCAGACTATTAGGATTCGATGATGTTTTTGAAGTCGCCAGGGGAGCTGATTTCGCTACTGAATATACAAAGTACCAGATTAAGCATACTAATCCCAAGCGACCTATTATTTCCTCATCCTGCCCAGCCGTAGTGAGATTGATACAAGTCAGGTTTCCTGAACTGATATCAAATCTCGCCGATGTTCAATCACCCATGGAGATTGCTGCTCAAATCGCTAAGGATGAATTTAGTAGGAAACATGGAGTGGATATAGAAGAGATAGGTGCTTTTTTTATAACGCCCTGTGCGGCGAAAGCTACCAGCATTAGGAACCCGTTGGGCACTGAGGAGTCCAGCGTCGACGGAGCTATATCCATCTTGGATATATTTGGTCCTCTGTCATTGGTAATGAACAAGGATGATAATCCATGTACGACTATCGGCCTCCGAAAGTCCACCCTTAAGGGTGTGGGATGGGCAAATTCAGGTGGTGAAGGAACTTCACTGGACATAGCCAGCTATTTGGCTGTGGACGGTATTCCCAACGTAATAAAGGTTTTGGAAGAGATTGAAAATGGCAAGCTATCGGATTTGGACTTTTTCGAAGGTCTGGCCTGTGTAGGTGGATGCGTTGGTGGGCCACTGGTTTTTGAAAATAATTATGTTGCACAGAATAGGTTGAGGAAGCTTATTAGTAAGATTGAAGACTCTGAACCTATTGATCGCAAAGAATTTAATATGGCTTTGGAGAAGTACGACTGGAAGTTTAATAAGGAGATATTGCCAAAGCCTATCATGAGATTAGATGATGATATTTCATCTGCCATAAAGAAGATGGAGGAATTGGAAAGGATATATGCCGATCTTCCCGGGTTGGATTGCGGCTCTTGCGGCTCACCCAGCTGCAGGGCTTTGGCGGAGGATATAGTAAGGGGATATACTACCGAATTTGATTGTATAATTAAGCTTAGGGAGAAGATAAGAAACCTGGCACGAGAATTCGGCGAGTTATCAGACAATCTACCTACAGGAATGGATAGAAGTGACACAGGAGGATTAAAGCATGAGGATTAGTGATATAATTAGTAAGATACCGCACACCATTTTAGCAGGAGAAGAATTCTTAAATAGGGAGATCAAATCCGGATATTGCTGTGACCTACTGAGCCGGGTAATGGCCCATGGTCCAAGGAATGGGATATGGATAACCGTCCAAACCCATGTTAATATTATCGCAATTGCTACCTTACTTGAAATTTCTTGTATTATAATTCCCGAGGATATCAAGGTAGATCCCAATACCATAGAAAAAGCCAACGAAGAGGAGGTCGTAGTCATCTCTTCACCTTTGACGGCTTTTGAATTGGCAGGATTGCTATATGAAATGGGAGTGGGCTATCAGCAATGAGGATAGCAGTCGACCTACACATACATTCGGCTCTTTCGCCCTGTGCTGATGATGATATGACCCCTAACAATATAGTAAATATGGCAATACTAAAGAAACTGGATGTCATATCCATTACTGACCATAACAGCTGTGACAATGTGGAGGCAGTAATAAAGGCAGCGGACTCCAGATTGATTGTTGTGCCGGGCATGGAAGTACAGACCAGGGAGGAAGTTCATCTTTTATGCTATTTCAGCTGGCTGGACAAGCTTATGGACTTTGAGGAGGTAATCAATAATAAATTGCCAAATATATCAAACGTCCCCAAGATATTTGGCAACCAATTAATAATTGATGATGAGGATAAGGTTGTTGGTGTAAGGGATGAAATGTTGATATCATCAACGGACTTATCAATAGATCAAATAATAGAGGAAGTTTGGAGCAGGAATGGTGTGGTAATTCCTGCCCATGTTGATAGACCATCTTACAGTGTCATCTCCCAGTTAGGTTTTATACCCCATACTCTGGAGGATGGAATGGTGGAAATAAGCGATTATAAGAATGAGCTACTCCGCCAGTACCCTTCCCATAAACTTTTATATTCATCAGATGCCCATGAACTAGGGCAGATACTGGAACGAGTTAGTTTTCTAACTGTATGGGATTTATCTGTTTCAGGCATTCTCAAAGCCTTAAGAAACCCCTCAAAATAAAGCATTTATGGATCATTTTTAAATACCATTCTCATATTAGAAATAAAAAAATTGATAATTAAATAACAAAAAGATTCTGAATATTTTATCATTTAATTGTGTTAGCGGGCACTTCACTGGAATTATAAAGGCATAAAATGCAGATATAAAGCTGAATTTGCCGAAATATGCATGTCAATAAAAATATCTTAAAAATATTTCGTTAAATATATGACAAATATAAAAAATGTGTTAGAATGTCCTTGTATTTTTATTTGAATAGAAAAATACGGCATGTCGTAAAAAGCTAACTCTTATTAGGGATAGTTTTTAAGGCTTGTCGACAGTAACGATTTTATAGCTATTATATTGGAGGAGGGGACAAAATGTCAGCCATAGATTTAGAGAATCAGGAGAAATTTCAACAGCTTCAAAAGGTCATTGACGAATGGAAGGATAAGGAAGGTCCACTTATGCCAGTGCTTCATAGCGCACAGGAGATTTTCGGATGCCTATCCCTGGATGTACAGAAGTATATATCCAAAGAAATGGATATACCCGTTAGTGATATATATGGGGTTGCGACTTTTTACTCCCAGTTTACATTAAAGCCTAAGGGCAAGTATAGAGTTGGAGTATGTATGGGTACAGCATGCTATGTAAAAGGGTCCCAGGCTATATTGGATGAACTTAAAAAGGTATTGGACTTAAAAGAGGGAGAAACCTCCGAGGATGGACTATTCACCCTGGATGCTACCAGGTGTTTGGGAGCATGTGGTCTGGCCCCCATAATGATGATTAACGATGATGTTTATGGTAGGCTAAAACCTGAAGATATAAAAGGTATAATAGACAAATACAGGGATAAATAGTTATGCAGGATTTATCGCTGCACATTTTGGATCTTATACAAAATTCTATAGCGGCGGATGCGAGCCATATTGAACTGACAATATACGAGGATAAGGATAAGAATTGGCTTATCGTCGACATAGAGGACAATGGAAAAGGAATGGATGAAACAGCTATGAGAAGAGCAACCGATCCATTCTACACTACCCGCTCTACCCGTAAAGTAGGGCTGGGACTGCCACTGTTTACAGCAATGGCACAAAGGTGTGGAGGTGATGTAGTCCTCGAATCGATTAAGGGAAAAGGAACCAGGATAAAATCCGGATTCCAGCTAAACCACATAGACCGACCGCCTTTTGGGAATCTGGAGGATACCATTACAACCTTGATTCTGTGCAATCCAAAAATAGAGTTCGTATATATCCATAAAGTCAATAACGATGAATTCAAGCTAGACACTAGGGATATCCGGCAAGTTATAGGGGATATTCCCATCGAACATCCCGAAATAATTAATTGGATTAAATCTTATATAAAGGATGGGCTCAAAGAAATAAATGGAGGTGTCCAATAGTGAAGACCTTAAAAGAATTGGAAGAGATAAGACAAAGAACGCTGGAATCTGTAAATCTAAGAAAGGACAGAACAGGTGCCAGAGTGGTTGTTGGTATGGCTACCTGCGGTATAGCTGCTGGTGCGAGACCTATACTCATGACTTTTCTTGAAGAGATTAAAAATAGAAGCCTCAATGATGTAACAGTTACTCAGACCGGATGCATTGGTGTTTGCCGTTTAGAGCCAATGGTAGAAGTCTATTTACCCGGTAAGGATAAGGTAACATATGTCAAGATGACACCTGAAAAGGTTAAGAGGATAGTAGCTGAACATTTAGTGAATAACCAGGTAGTTCAAGAATTTACAATAGGGGCAACAGAAAAGAATGATTAATCGGTAAGGAGGCTTAATAATATGGAACTTTATCGTTCTCATGTTTTGGTCTGTGGGGGAACAGGATGCCATTCATCGGGATCAGGAGACCTGATAGATCATTTTAACAGGGATTTAAAGAAGTATGGAATAGAGAAAGAAGTAAAGGTGGTTCAGACCGGTTGTTTTGGGTTGTGTGAGGTTGGACCGATTGTCATAGTCTACCCTGAAGGCGCATTCTATAGCAGGGTCAAGGACGAAGATGTAACCGAGATTGTTTCGGAACACCTTGTTAAAGGGCGTATAGTTAAGCATCTGCTATATCACGACAGTGTAGACGTGGATCACGAAATCAGATCTCTGGACGAAGTACCCTTCTATCAAAAACAGATGAGGGTAGCCCTGCGAAATTGCGGTGTTATAAACCCAGAGAATATCGATGAATATATTGCCTTTGATGGATATATGGCTTTGGGAAAGGTCTTAACGGAAATGACTCCGGAAGACGTTATAGCCCTCTTAAAAGAATCTGGACTTAGGGGTCGGGGTGGAGCAGGCTTCCCCGCTGGGTTGAAGTGGGAATTTACCTACAAAGCTAAAGGAGATAAAAAGTTTGTAGCCTGTAATGCTGACGAGGGTGATCCTGGAGCATTTATGGATCGCAGCATCTTAGAGGGTGATCCCCATTCGGTTATAGAAGCTATGACCATTGCAGGATACACCGTAGGTGCCGATCAAGGATACATCTACGTCAGAGCTGAGTATCCCATTGCCGTGGAGAGACTTACCAAAGCTATAGCACAAGCTCGAGAATACGGTCTCTTAGGTAAAAATATACTGGGCACGGATTTTAGCTTTGATCTGGAACTAAGACTTGGTGCGGGGGCCTTCGTTTGTGGAGAAGAGACTGCACTTCTGGCTTCAATTGAAGGAGACCGTGGAGAACCCAGACCAAGACCGCCTTTCCCAGCGGTAAAGGGTCTGTTTGGTAAGCCAACCCTGCTAAACAATGTTGAGACTTACGCAAATATACCTCAAATTATTTTAAAGGGTTCCGACTGGTTCCAAGGCATTGGTACCGAAAGGAGTAAAGGTACCAAGGTATTTGCATTGGGTGGAAAGATTAATAACACGGGATTAGTTGAGGTCCCCATGGGGACGACACTTAGGGAGATCATATATGAGATCGGTGGAGGAATCCCCGAAGGAAGGACATTTAAAGCTGCGCAAACCGGCGGCCCCTCAGGTGGATGTATCCCTGCGGAGCATCTCGACACACCTATCGATTATGATTCCCTTAGTTCAATAGGCTCTATGATGGGCTCGGGCGGTTTGATTGTTATGGATGAAGACAATTGTATGGTAGATATCGCTCGCTTTTTCCTGGAGTTTACCGTTGAGGAATCCTGTGGAAAATGTCCTCCATGTCGTATAGGGACGAAGAGGATGCTGGACCTCTTAAATAAAATTGCCGAAGGTAAAGGTGAAGAAGGGGATCTGGAGAAGCTGGAGGAATTAGGCGAAGGTATAAAAATAGCTTCCCTGTGCGGTCTTGGACAATCCGCACCCAATCCCGTGCTGAGCACAATTAAGTACTTCAGGGATGAATACGAGGAACATATAAGGGATAAGAAATGCAGGGCAGGAGTATGTCAGGCACTGCTTCAATATATCATTATCGAGGACAAATGCAGAAGCTGTGGTCTTTGCGCAAGGGTCTGTCCCGTCAACGCTATTTCCGGCCAGAAGAAGCAGCCCTATGTTATAGACCAGGATCCCTGCATTAAATGTGGGGCTTGCATGGAGAAATGTCCTTTTGATGCCATTGTTAAAAGATAACCTGGAACTTTAAAAGGAGTGAAGATATGGATATGATTAAGGTAAAAATAGATGGCATAGAAGTGGAAGTACCTGCCGGGACTACAGCCTTGGAAGCCGCCAGGAAAGCAGATATTGATATACCCACTTTATGTTATCTTAAGGATATAAATGAAATCGGTGCGTGTCGTATGTGTTTGGTAGAGGTAGAAGGTGCTAGAAGCCTTCAGGCGTCTTGTGTTTTCCCGGTCACAGACGGAATGAACATCAAGACAAATACTCCCAAGGTCAGGGCTGCCAGGAAACTCAGTCTTGAGCTTATACTATCAAATCACGACAGGAAATGCCTGACCTGTGTAAGAAGCCAGGATTGTGAATTGCAGGATTTGTCGAAAAGACTAGGAGTTGATGATATCCGCTTCGATGGAGAAAGGCATGACAAGCCGGTGGATTCTTTCTCACCCTCCATCGTCAGAGACCCAAACAAATGCATTTTATGTAGGCGTTGTGTGTCCGTATGTAGAAATGTACAGGGAATTGGCGTGATTGGTGCAACTGAGAGAGGTTTTGACACCATGGTTGAACCGGTTTTCAACATGAGTATAAATGATGTCCCCTGTATAAACTGTGGACAGTGTATCATAGCCTGTCCGGTAGGTGCCCTAAGGGAAAAAGATGAGAT
The DNA here is from genome assembly GCA_012518535.1 of Clostridiales bacterium. Classification (GTDB taxonomy): domain Bacteria; phylum Bacillota; class Clostridia; order Caldicoprobacterales; family UBA3941; genus UBA3941. The sequence continues at coordinate 63,364 of JAAYRX010000220.1, forward strand.
TGAAAAGGTATGGGATGCTCTGAATAATCCCAATCTCCATGTAGTTGTACAAACTGCACCTGCTGTCCGTGTTGCTCTGGGAGAAGAGTTTGGCATGGAAATGGGTACCAGGGTAACTGGTAAGATGGTTGCAGCCCTTAGACGTCTGGGATTTGATCGAGTATTTGATACGGATTTTGCCGCGGATCTTACCATAATGGAAGAGGGTCACGAGCTGTTGGATAGGCTCCAGGGAGGAGGCAAACTACCCATGATCACCTCCTGTAGCCCCGGTTGGATAAAGTACTGCGAGCACTATTATCCTGAATTCCTGGACAATTTGTCCACATGCAAATCTCCTCATGAGATGATGGGAGCTGTTATTAAGTCCTATTATGCAGAGAAGAATGGTTGGGATCCGGCTGATGTTTTTGTGGTATCCATAATGCCTTGTACCGCAAAGAAATTTGAGGCACAACGTCCAGAACTAAGCGCTGTAGGCCATCCCGATGTTGATGTGGTGCTTACCACCAGAGAACTTGCAAGGATGATCAAGGAAGCGGGTATGGATCTAACGAAGCTACCGGATGAAGGGTTTGATCCCGCCCTAGGAGATTCTACAGGAGCAGGCGTCATTTTCGGTGCAACCGGTGGTGTTATGGAGGCTGCCCTTCGTACCGTACATGAGGTTGTTACTGGTGAACCCATAGATAACGTAGAAGTTCACGCAGTCCGTGGAATTGAAGGAGTAAAGGAAGCTGAAGTTCAGCTGGGTGACCTAACCATAAGAGCAGCTATAGCACACGGAACTGCTAATGCCAAAGCCTTATTGGAGCAGATAAAATCAGGTGAAAAGGAATACCATTTCATTGAAATAATGGGTTGTCCGGGTGGATGTGTAACAGGTGGGGGTCAGCCCATAGTGAAGGCAAAGACCTATATGGAATTGGACCCCAGGGTAGTGAGGGCTAAAGCGATTTATGAAGAGGACAGGGATCTGCCTATTAGAAAATCCCATGAGAACCCATCGGTTAAAAAATTGTACGATGAGTATTTGGGCGAACCCAACAGTAAGAAGGCACACGATCTACTTCATACTCATTATACCAAGAGAAGTGTATACTAAGGGATTTTGTACCCTTAAAGAATTCGGCATAGTCGTGAATAGCGGCTATGCCGTTTTTTCGTCCATTTTCTGAAAATCTATTGCTCCGATGCAATTATAAATGATTTGAATCCGCTGGGTTCGAAGACCCTCTACCTTTTCAGCCTTATCAACGATTATCTTCTCGATGAAGTCACGAATTAATTTCAGCACTTAACTCTGTATTTTCCGTGTACTTGCGTACAATTTTGAGAAAACGAAAGCAGCAAAACGGCTGTTTCTGTGCTCTTATCTTTTTTTCATCGCCGTATCTGTAGTTTTTTTCTTCCCACCGTCTGTATTCTGGACGGCTGGGATCATCGTGGGTTCGTTTCTGGCTGGAGGCTGCGTAGCAGCCTGGGCATTTTATTTGAAAAGCGACACGCCGAAAAACGAGCGGATCAAAACGGTCGCGGATATGCTGATCTTATCCAATATCCTCATGATACTCTGCAATATGGCGGCCATTCATTTATCACCACAAGCAGTACTGGCATTGGCCATGCTTATGCTGCTGGGTGCTTTCGTGTTAGCCCTGAAGCTTCCGGAAGAGGATAACACTGTTTCCTCAACCCCCTCCGAAAAGAGTGAGAATACCGTAGGCATTGCGAGACTTCTGGTTTTTTTGTGCCTATTTATTGTCATTATCACCATTAACTCCGGACTCATGTATCAGGTGGTGAATCCCGCATTTATGCATCTTGAAGGATTAGCAGGCTGGTATTGGGCTGTTCCTTATATCGTCGCGCTTTTTGTTATGAGAAACCTGCCCCGTCGAATAAACCACGCTTATATTCTCTATGTCGCCACCGCACTGCTGCTTTTCACCTGGCTCTTTATTATAACGGTCTATCGTGGAAAATATGACGCCGAGTTTGTACTGGACGGTAAAGGTGTCGTCTGCCGGACGCAGGCAAAACAGGCGAAAAAGAACAAGGTTATCAACGCCCTGACGGTAGTGCTGGGTGGGTTATCCGGCAATCAGGCTGCTGCCGGCGCTGGGATGCTGGCGCAGTCGCGGCAGGAAGTTACTCTCCGATGGAACCGTGTTGAAAGGGTTAAGTATAGACCTAAAAGCCGCACCATCCTTTTGCGGGGCGGCTGGACGGAGCAGATTGCGCTGTTCTGCACTGAAAATAATTATGAACAGGTCGAAGCTTTTGTGGGCCGGAATATACCGTTCCCTGAGAATGGAAGAGACAGATGAAAAGAAAGCTCTTGCCACGGGTTTTAATTTCACTACTGGGCGTCGCTCTGATTGTGTGGGCTGCCGGAAGCCTTGTACTCGGTCTTTTCGGTGAGCCTGCCACTGCTGTCGTGACCCATATCCGGCGCGAAGGCGGTGATCGTGCTGAGACAGTGCAATTAGGTATCCTTACAACATCAGTTACGCTTTCAGCCTGCCCGACGGGACGAAAATAGACGGATTCACAAAGAAAATAGGTGGGGCGGTTTATATGAAAGCGGACGGAAGCGATAAAATCGCCGTGCAATATTTTAAGGCCATACCCCAAATAAACGCGCCGGCTGAAGACACGTCCTTTTCATTAAAACAGCCTGCTTTGATGGTGACAGGAGTTTTCTTAATTGTTCTGATAAACCGAAAGCAGAAAGATTCGAAATGAAAGCTATGGCGGTAACTTTATAAGTACACTCAAACATCTTTGTGTGAAAATTTCCGGCGTTCCTGAATAAATCTTTGTACTCAACCTATTATTTATTTGGGATTATACATTTCGACAATCGTAAGTCAAAATATAAAAAGAAGACCAGCCGTGCCAGGCAATACGCTTGAATACGGCTGGTTCTTTTGCGCTTTATGCTGCCATACAAGTTTTTCATATATCCCTGTGTGACCGCCCGTAAAGGGATTCTTTTTCCCTTAGATAAGAAAAGAAGTAAGGGATCGGCTTTTGCATATTTGGTTGACTTTAACAAGCGATAAAATTATAATGAAAATGGAGACGAATAGGAACATACGTTCATAAAGCTTGGAGGTTTACTGATGGAAAAAGCTTATGGTGCCAATGATATAGAGGTATTAAAGGGTTTGGATGCGGTTAGGATGCGTCCTGGAATGTATATAGGAACAACCGGACCCAGGGGACTTCACCACCTTCTATGGGAGATAGTAGACAATGGTATAGACGAAGCTGCCAACGGCTATGCGACCAGGATAGAGGTAACTCTATTGGAAGATGGCAGTATAATGGTAGAGGATAACGGCCGGGGGATACCAGTGGATATTAATGAAGCCCTTAAACTCCCTGGAGTTGAAGTTGTCTTTACTCAACTTCATGCGGGAGGAAAGTTTAACAATGAAAATTATAGTTATTCCGGAGGACTTCATGGGGTAGGAGCCGCCGTGGTAAATGCGCTGTCCAGGTGGCTGGAGGTGGAGATAAGAAGAGATGGTAAGATATACAGACAACGTTATGAGAGCCTGTATGACAAAAAAACTGATAAGATATTGGCTGGGGTTCCAACAACACCTCTAAATGAGGTGGGGAATACCAATGAAACTGGGACTTTGATAAGATTTTTGCCGGATGACAGGATTTTTGATGGTATCAGATTCAACGCCGAGACCATAGCTAAACGTCTCCGTGAACTAGCCTTTCTAAACAGGGGACTGGAAATAGTTTTAGTTGATCAAAGAACAGATGAAGATGGCAATGTTATTCCAAAGAGAGTTTTTTTATATGATGGCGGATTAACGGACTTTGTCGAATACATAAACGAGAATAAAACTGCCATACATCCAGAAGTAATATTCTTGGAAGGGGAAAAGGACGGCATCTATACACAGATTGCCATACAATATACGGACTCTTATACGGAGAGCATCTTTTCCTATGTAAATAATATACCCACCAGCGAGGGAGGTACCCATGAGACAGGGTTTAAAACGGCCATAACTAAGGTTTTAAACGATTATGCCCGAAAATTTGGCTACTTGAAGGAAAGGGATAATAATCTGAATGGTGAGGATTTTCGCGAGGGAATGACCGCTTTAATCTCTGTAAAAATGCGTAATATACAATTTGAAGGACAGACCAAAACCAAGCTTGGAAACTCTGAAGCTCGTACTGCGTTGGAGGCCATTACCACGGAGCAGTTGATACACTTTATTGAAAATACCACCCACGAACACATCATCAGGCTAATCATAGAAAAGGCCATCAAGGCCGCCAAGGTTAGGGAGGCTGCCCGAAAGGCGCGGGAGATCACGCGGAAGAAAAACAGCTTGGAAGGGGCTCCACTGGTAGGTAAATTAGCCAGTTGTACGGACAAGGATGCTTCCACAAACGAACTGTTCATAGTAGAAGGTGATTCTGCCGGAGGATCTGCAAAACAGGGTAGGGATAGGCGGTTTCAGGCCATTTTACCTTTACGGGGTAAGCCCTTGAATGTGGAGAGAAAACGTTTGGATCAAGTATTGGCAAATGAAGAGTTCCGTACTATTATTTCTGCCTTGGGTACGGGGATCGATGAGGACTTTAATATTAAAAATCTAAAGTACCACAAGATTATTATCCTTTCAGATGCAGATCAGGATGGTGCGCATATCCGTGCCATACTTCTTACTTTCTTTTTCAGATACATGAAAGAATTGATAAATGAGGGTCATGTATATATCGGGCTTTCGCCCCTTTACAAGATAACCAAGGGAAAGACCGTGGAGTATGCCTATAGCGATATGGAACTAAAGGAAAAGATTAAAAAGGTGGGCAAAGGATATACAGTTCAAAGATATAAGGGTCTGGGAGAGATGAATCCGGATCAGCTGTGGGAAACTACTATGAACCCCCGGAACCGATCCATTATACAGGTTAGTATAGATGACGCAGCCCAGGCGGACAAGCTGGTTACCATTCTCATGGGGGACAAGGTAGATCCAAGGCGACAGTACATCAGTACTTATGCTAACTTCAACAAAACAGATATTTTTCAGGAGATGGGGGTATAAACTGTGGCTAAGAGCAAAAAAAACAAGGATGAATATGTGCAAAACAAGGATCTGGTAATACAGAAGCCTCTGGAAGAGGTTATGCATGAATCCATAATGCCTTACGCTGAATATATTATCTTGGAAAGGGCACTCCCAAGGGTTGAAGACGGGCTAAAACCTGTACAGAGAAGGATCTTGTATACCATGCACGAATTGGGAGTAACGCCGGAGAAGCCCCATAGAAAATCTGCCAGGATCGTAGGAGATGCCCTTGGAAAGTACCATCCCCACGGTGATACCTCGGTGTATGATGCCATGGTAAGAATGGCTCAGGATTTTGTTATGAGGGCTCCCCTAATCGATGGACATGGCAACTTTGGTTCTATGGACGGGGATTCGGCGGCTGCCATGCGTTATACCGAAGTAAGGATGACCCCCTTGGCCACTGAACTGTTGAAGGATATAGGTAAGGATACAATAGATTTTAGTTTGAATTTTGATGATACCTTAAAAGAACCCGATGTTTTGCCTGGGCGATTTCCTAATCTGCTGGTCAATGGAGCATCCGGTATAGCCATAGGCCTTGCTACAAACATTCCTCCCCATAACCTGGCCGAGGTTATTGATGGTGCTATTTTCCAAATGGAAAATCCTGATGTTACCCTGAATGAACTAATGCGTATTATTAAGGGACCGGATTTTCCTACAGGCGGGATTATAATAGGACAGGAAGAGATTATTAAGGCATATGAGACAGGTAGGGGGAAGATAATAGTAAGGGCGAAGGTGGATATCGAGAATGCTGCTGGCGGGAAGAAGCTACTGGTAATAAAGGAACTCCCATATCAAGTAAATAAGGCTACCTTACTGGAGAGAATCCTTAAGCTCAGTGAAGAAAGAAAAGGGGTCCTTACCGGAATTGCAGATATCAGGGATGAATCAGACCGCAATGGGGTTCGAGCTGTCATTGAAGTAAGGAAAGATGGAGACGCCGAAAAAATACTAAACTACTTATACAAGTATACAGATCTGCAGGTTACCTTTGGTGCCAATATGGTTGCAATAGCCGATGGCAGGCCTCAACAGCTAGGGCTAAAGGAGATTCTTGATCATTATATACAACACCAAAAAGATGTGGTTACCAGAAGAACCAGATATGACCTGGACAAGGCCAAGGCCAGGGAACATATTCTTGAAGGTCTAATTGTAGCTGTTCATAATATTGATAGAGTAATTGCTATTATAAGGGGCTCGAAAACTCCTGTCGCTGCAAGAAAAAACCTAATGGCAGAGTTTGAGTTAACGGAGATTCAAGCCCAGGCCATTCTTGATATGCGCCTACAGAGACTGACAAACCTCGAGATAATTTCATTGGAAAGTGAGTATAAGGAAATTAAGAGGACCATTAAAAGGCTTGAGTCGATATTGGCATCAGAGAAGCTACTTATTGGATTAATAAAGAAGGAACTGAATCAAATCAAGGAAAAATACTCAAGCTCAAGAAGAACCAGCATAGTTAAGGACGATGCAGAAGCGGAGATAAGAACCGAAGATTTGATCCATGTGGAAGAATGCATAGTTACCTTAACAAGAAACCAGGACATAAAAAGGGTGCCGCAGAAATCTTTCAACCTATCCAGTAAGGATGTAGGGGTGGTAGAGACCCGTGAGATGGATTTTATTGAGTTTTTAATCGATTCCAAGACGGACCACAAAATACTACTACTGACGGATCAAGGCAATTGCTATAGCTTGGACGCTTTGGAGATACCGGAAGCAAAGTGGCGGGATAAAGGGGTGCAATTGGTAAATCTTATCAAAGGTTTTGATAGAAATGAAAGAATTGTAGCAATTTTTTCAGTAAAGGAATTTGCGGAAGATCTTTTTATTCAGTTCTATACGAGTAAAGGTCAAGTAAAGAAGACTAGTTTGGCTGAGTACAGTACCCGCAGGAGCAAGATTCAGGCCTGTGGTCTGAACCATGGAGATTCTTGTATTGGAGCTGAGTTAATATCCCAGAATAAGGCAACTATGATAGTTACGGCAGAAGGAATGAGTATAAGATTCAACGGTAGCGAAATAAATCCCATGGGGCGAACGGCAAAAGGAGTGAGAGCTATCCAGCTCAAGGGCGATGATAGGGTAATATTTGGCAGTCAGATAGAGGAGGACGGTAATTTAATTGTTGTAACGGATAGGGGTATTGGGAAACGGACTTCTATAGCGGACTATCAAATTCAGGGTAGGGGAGGTATCGGATTTAGAACCCTGACCTTTTACAAAAATAGGGCTAACGGCAGGTATATTTTAGGAGCCTTTTATGCAAAAACACCTTACGAAATCATCCTCCAACAAGCCGACGGTACCATAACCCGTCTTAATACCAACGACTTACCCCTTGGAGCAAGAGATGGTAGGGGCAGTACCATAATTGCAGTCTCTGATGATAATGCAGTAGAGTACGTCTACAGAAACTACAATGACCAATAGTCTTGTATTTACAAATTGGAACCGGATGCTGCGAAGATTCGTTTGATATCTTGGTCAGTTAATCTATAATACCAAAAATCCCTCGTTACGGGGGATTTTTTTATCCGGAGTTTTGCCGCAAATCATTTAACTACCTGGTAATAAACCATTTATGATTAGTCATAAGAACACCAACAAACAAATAAGTATTAGGGAGGATTGATATTTGTCTGTAAGCAAGAATGGAGGTAATGCAAGGATGCGTATTATATATATATCGAAGAAGAGAACAGCTAAGATACTATTGATATTCTGCCTGGTCTTGGTTTCCGTCGCCTACTCAATAAACTTTAGGGACAAAGCTATAACCGTCTTCCTAAATATCAAAAGGGAATTGCCAATTTATTGTGTAGAACGGGATGACAAAAAAATATCTATTTCCTTTGATGCAGCCTGGGGGACCGAGTATACCGATGAATTGCTTGAAATACTAGAGAAAAGGAATATTAAGTGTACATTTTTCCTCGTCGGATTTTGGATAGATGCTCATCCTGATAAGGTCCAACTTATAGCACAAAAGGGTCATGAAATTGGCAACCATTCAACTAACCATCCCCATATGAGCAACCTGGGTAAAGATCAAATTATTAAGGAAATAGAAACCACTCAAAAAAAGATTGATGAGTTGGCTGGTGACCGAGCCGTTAAGCTATTAAGACCTCCATATGGGGATTACAATAATTTGCTTATAAGTACTTGTCGGGAGATGGGATTCTACCCCATACAATGGGATGTGGACTCTCTGGATTGGAAGGAATTGGGTGCAGACCATATGTACAGACAGGTTACAACCAAGGTAAAACCGGGATCTATTGTTCTTTTTCACAATAATGCCAAGTATACAGCTACCGCCTTACCATCCATACTGGACAAATTACTTGACGAGGGGTATGAATTTGTCCCAATATCCGAACTTATATATAAGGACAGCTATGACATAGACCATACGGGAATGCAAAAGAAAAAGGACTAAAAAGTCATATTGAATTCCTCTTATGAATAGGAATTAGAGTAATGATGCATAAGGAGCTATCAATCATATCAAGCGTATAGAGCAATTGGAATATTATGGACAATACTATAAACTAAATGGGTATTAAGGGCATGCAGAACAAATCAGATGCAGATGAAAATTATGCTGTCTCGTGTCCGGTATATATAGGTACAAGGGAGAAAGGATGGATAGAATTGATGACAGAAAATATAGCGGATAACAATAAGGTGGTAATTGTGGGCAAAGTAAACGGTCCCATGAAATATAGCCATGAGATATTTGGAGAAAATTTTTTTCAGTTTGACTTATCCGTGCCTCGTCTCAGTGATTATGCTGACCTATTACCCGTCACTGTCTCAGAGCGATTACTTGGAGAAATTGAACTGGTGGAGGGAATGGAAATAACCATTGAAGGTCAGCTTAGATCCTATAATAAATACATAGGCGGGCACAATAGGCTAATCCTGACGGTGTTTGCCCGGGAGCTGCTTTTTGTGGATGAGGGGACAAAGAACCCAAACCAGATCTATCTGAATGGATTTATATGCAAGAAGCCAGTCTACAGAGTGACACCCCTTAAAAGGGAGATAACCGATATTCTACTGGCTGTTAATAGGGCATATGGGAAATCTGATTATATCCCTACAATAGCATGGGGCAGAAATGCACGGTTTTCGCAACACTTAAATGTGGGGGATAACATAAGAATATGGGGCAGAATCCAGAGCCGAACCTACCAAAAAAAACTACCAAAGGGTGAAGTAATTGAGAAGGTAGCGTATGAGGTATCTATCTCGAAGATGGAAGTAATAAAAAACATAATTGATACACAAACCTTGGAGACCTGAGCAGTGCTCAGGTTTTATATTGTAGATTACAGTTTGGTATGTTAAAATGGTAGTATAATGAAGGATTTGAACCCACAGTTTGTATGAAATGGTGCCAATATGCGATTAAATCGGTTATCAAAGGAGGATTATTATGGAATACGAATCAAAGCTACGGAATCAACAGGTTGATGAGCTTTTTTCCGCTATTTTGAAGCTTGAGACCCTTGAGGAATGTTATCGCTTTTTCGAAGATATATGTACCATAAATGAGATAAAATCCTTGGCCCAAAGGTTGGAGGTCGCTAAAATGCTCAGGACGAAGAAAACCTACCAGGACATAGCCGATGAAACAGGTGCCAGTACAGCTACCATAAGCAGGGTCAACAGGTCGTTGACTTATGGTGCCGGTGGGTATAGGATCATATTGGACAGGCTATTGGACAAATAATTCGACACCCTTAAGGGTGTCTTTTAGCTAGGGGAATTTTCTCACGAGCAGATATATTCGCAAATTTCACTGGGAGTTGAGGCAACTATGGAACTAAGGAAGTTATTGAACCCACAACAGAGACAAGCTGTGCTCCATACAGAAGGCCCCCTTCTGGTACTCGCAGGGGCGGGATCCGGAAAAACCCGGGTTCTTACATATAGGGTTGCACATTTGGTAGAAGACCTGGGGGTCAGCCCCGAGAATATCTTGGCAATTACCTTTACAAACAAGGCCGCCAGGGAGATGAAGGAGAGGATCCATAACCTGATAGGAGAAAAGAGTCATGATATCTGGATAAGCACCTTTCATTCCACCTGTGTCAGGATACTCAGAAGAGAAATTGATAAGATAGGCTTTACAAGGAATTTCGTCATTTATGATGCAGAGGATCAGCTGGCACTCATAAGGGATTGTATAAAAGAACTGGACTTAAGTGAAAAGTATTATAACGCCAAGGATATGCGCTCTAAGATTGGTCAGCTTAAAGACCAGATAATAAGTCCTGGTGAATATAAAAGCGAGTCAAGAGGTCAGTTCCGGGAAGAAAGAATCGCTGATTTATATGAACTGTACCAGAATAGGCTCACAAAGAACAATGCTCTTGATTTTGACGATCTGATAAACAGGACCTTGGAACTTTTCTATCTAAGACCTGATGTACTGGATTACTATTCATTCAGATTTCAATATATTCATGTGGACGAATATCAGGATACCAACCACGCTCAATATATGTTGGTCAAGCTGTTATCGGCGAAACATCAAAATCTATGTGTCGTAGGTGATGATGACCAATCCATATATGGATGGAGAGGAGCAGATATAAGGAATATTTTGGATTTTGAAAGAGATTTTCCCAATGCCAGAGTGATTAAACTGGAAGAAAACTACAGGTCAACCCAAATGATCCTGGATGCCGCCAACAGCATCATACTAAACAACAGCGGCCGGAAAGAAAAAAGGCTGTGGACTCAAAAAAACCGTGGTGAGAAAATAGCCGTATACAAGCTGGCGGATGAACATCGGGAAGCGGATATGATCTGTCAGCATATCCATGGACATATAGTTAAAGATGATAAATCCCCTGGGGATTTTGCTATTCTCTATAGGACCAATGCTCAATCTCGGGTTATTGAGGACGCCCTTATGAGATATGGTATTCCCTATCGCATGTACGGAGGTTTACGGTTTTATGATAGGAAGGAGATAAAGGATATCATAGCCTATCTAAGGGTGGTTGCAAACCCAGCAGACGATATTAGCATAAAAAGAATTATTAATGTTCCAAGGCGGGGCATAGGTAGTGTTACTTTGGGTAATTTGGAGGAAATATCTATAAGGGAAGATGAAAGCATTTTTAGTGTTATTCTGGATTTGGATGACTATGATGAAATTACCACCAGAATAAGGAAAAAGATTAAGGCATTTGGAGATGTAATATCAAACCTTATAGCAATGAAAGAGATTATGCCTTTAACAGAATTTATTGAAGCCTTATTGGATTACACGGGTTATGAAAAAGCCCTAAAGGAAGAAAGGACACTGGAAGCGGAATCCAGGCTGGAAAATATCAAGGAATTTATATCTGCGGCCAGAGATTTTCAGAGGGATAATGAGGGTGCCGGACTAGTGGAGTTTCTAGAGAATCTTGCCCTGGTGACTGATCTGGATAGTATGGGAGAAGGCCAACCTGCGGTTAGTATGATGACCATGCACTCGGCTAAGGGCTTGGAATTTCCGATAGTTTTTATTGCAGGTATGGAGGAATACCTGTTTCCACATTCCAGATCTATGGATTCGGAACAGGAGATGGAGGAGGAAAGGCGGTTATGCTATGTTGGCATAACCAGGGCTAAAGAGCGGCTTTATTTGTCCTTTGCGGCTCAACGCAATATATTTGGAAGCTATAATCGTAATGCTCCATCACGGTTTTTAAACGAGATAACCCAGGATTTAATCGAGTATACCGACCAATCCCCGGGAGAAATGTGGAACACATATTGCAACAAAGACGAGGGCAATATCGTCAAAGGACATATGGGACACGGGTGGAATAGATCAGGGTCAGGGGCTATGGAGGTCCTACAGACTCCTTTAAAATCATCGGGGAACAACAGGGATAACAAAAGTGGTAACAGGATTATCCGGGATTTTACTCTGGGCCAAAAAATCATACATAAGAAATTTGGTAAAGGTACGATCGTAGCTATGAGTGGAAGTGGAGATGATCAGGAGCTGAAGATTGCATTTGAGCAGGGTGGAATAAGAAGCTTTATGGCAGCATATGCCCCGTTAAAGAAACTGTAGGCAGGAGGGAATCGATATATGGATAAAAATGATATTTATAGAGAAATTGAAAATTTACGTGATGAGATAAGATACCACAATCATCAATACTATGTCTTGGATCAGCCTACGATAACCGACTCAGAATATGATTCCCTAATCCGCCGACTAATTGAATTGGAAGCAGAGTATCCGGAATTCTATTCGCCTGATTCTCCTACCCAAAGGGTGGGTGGAGCCCCTACTGAAGGGTTTGGAGAGGTCGTCCATTCATCGCCCATGCTCAGCCTGGCTAACGCTTTCAATCATCAGGAATTGATGGATTTTGATCGCAGGGTCAGGAGTATGGTGGGGGATGAGGTGGAGTATGTAGCCGAATTTAAGATTGATGGTCTATCGGTGGTCTTAGAATATGAAAACGGAAGTTTTATAAGGGGTGCTACCAGGGGTGACGGTCAGGTTGGTGAGGATGTTACCGAGAATCTAAAGACGGTTAGGTCTATACCCCTGAGACTTAATAAACCTTATTCTCTGGAAGTTCGTGGAGAAGTTTTTATGTCCAAGGAGAATTTTGAAAGGCTTAACAGCAGGAGGGAATTGGATGGACAACCTACCTTCGCAAACCCGCGGAATGCGGCGGCAGGATCTTTGCGGCAACTGGACCCAAGGATCACAGCATCCAGACCCTTGGATATATTCCTATTCAATCTGGAAAGGATAGCTGGAGTAGAAATACAAGATCACCTGCAGACCATGGATATTATGAAAGATGCCGGACTTAAGATAAGCCCGTTTCTCTACTGGACTTCTTCGATGGACGATATAATAGAGCTTTGCAGTGAATGGACAGATAAGCGCAACGATCTTCCCTTTGACATAGATGGTTTGGTTATCAAGGTGAATTCCATGAAACAGAGGCAAAATTTGGGGGCTACATCCAAAACTCCCAGATGGGCCATTGCCTATAAATTTCCTGCTCAACAAGCAGAGACCCGTTTAAGGGAGATAGTAGTCCAAGTTGGCAGAACAGGGGTACTGACCCCAACAGCCATGCTGGATCCGGTACATATTGCCGGTTCAACGGTGGCAAGAGCCAGTCTGCATAATGAAGACTATATAAGAGAAAAGGATATTCGAATTGGCGATAACGTCATAATTCAAAAGGCGGGAGATATCATCCCGGAAGTGGTTAGAGTACAAATGGATAAGCGAACCGGTGATGAAAAGGAATTTCAGATGCCGGATTATTGTCCTGTCTGTGGTGCCCATACCATCAGGATAGAAGGGGAGGCCGCGGTTAGATGCACCGGCAATGCATGCCCTGCTCAACAAAGACGGCTTATCATTCATTACGTTTCCAGAGATGCCATGGATATAACGGGCTTAGGGCCCGCTATAGTGGATCAGCTTCTGGGCAATAACTTGATAGATGATGCCGGTGATCTATATTATCTTGACTACGACCAATTGATTAACCTCGAGCGAATGGGGGATAAGTCCGTAAACAACCTTTTAAGTGCTATAGAGGCTAGCAAGCAAAATGAGCTTAGGCGGCTGATCTTCGGGCTAGGTATCAGGTTGGTTGGTACCAGGGCAGCCCAGTTGCTTGCTCATAAATTTCGGCACTTAGACAATTTGATAGAAGCCACAGAAGACGATCTATTGTCAATCGAAGAGATAGGGCCAAAAATAGCACAAAGCGTAAGGGGTTTCTTCAGGGAAGAGCAAAACTTAAGACTAATTGACAAATTGAGACAGGCGGGAGTGAACTTTTCAAATGAGCCAAAGCCCACTGGCGAAAGGGACGATACTTTGGTACATGATTGGAAGGGGAAGACCTTTGTTTTGACCGGAACCTTAAGGGACTATACAAGAAACGATGCAAAAGCCCTTATAGAGGGACGGGGAGGAAGGGTCGTAGGCAGTGTCAGCAAAAGAACTGACTATGTACTGGCCGGAGAAAATCCAGGCAGCAAGTTGGATAGGGCAAGGGAGCTTGGAGTTAAGATAATAGACGAAAGTTGGTTCAACTCCATGTTATGATTGGTTTATAATGGTAATATGTGTCCCTGCTATTTATTAACATAGTGTAAACATGGCAAAACATCTTGCATTTATATAATAGTTTTAGTAGAATGTTAACAGTTAAGACAAGGGGTATCAGAACATGCGTATAGGCAGCAGAAGGATTAGTAAGAGATTTTTTATAATTGTATTTGTTGTTATACTATTGATTGCAACCAGGATCTATGCTTCAAATAAGGTTTATCGAAGCGTGACATTGGAGGCAGGGATAGATGCCACCGATTTATCCCATTTTATTAAGGGCGATAATGTAGAAGGCACTTTTGTAACGGACATGTCAACCGTTGATACATCTAAACCCGGTCAATACAAGATAAAAATACGCATCGGGAGAAGGGTATACACGTCAACTCTCAGTATAGTGGACACCATCCCTCCAACCGCTGAGGTGTTAGATCAACAAATACCCTTTGGAAAGACACTAGAGGCAAGTTCCTTTGTAAAGGATGTAGTTGATGCAACAGCGGTAGAGATTAGTTATTATGAGAAACCCGATTTCGAATTTATAGGGGTTCAGGATGTTATTATAATACTAAAAGACGCAGGAGATAATGAGTATCAGCTTACAGCCAAGCTTTCTATTGGGATGGTACATGAACTGGTGGAAGTTGGGGTAGGTACTGAATCGCTGGATATTGGGCTGTTTTTTATGGATGAAGATTTTACCGGAGACTTTGTTACCGATATTTCCGCCATAGACATGAACTATCCGGGTGAGTATGATATTGCAATAAATTGTAACGGAAGGGAATTCACATCGAGACTGCAAATAATTGATAATATACCACCTAAGGCTGATATAATACAGCAAGAAATATGGCTTGGTGAAGAACTGGATGCTGACAACTTTGTTGAGAACATTGAAGATCACTCGGAAGTGACAGTTTCCTATAAAGAAAGACCCGATTTCAATAATGTAGGTTCTCAGGAAGTATCCATTTTATTGATGGATGCCAGTGGAAACCAGACAGAGCTGAAAGCACCTCTTATAATATTGGAGGATACAGAACCGCCGGTAATCAAAGGGGACAACGAAAAACTGGTTTATATAGGAGAAAAGGTGTCATACAGAAAACATGTCACCGTCACCGATAATAGGGATGAAGACGTGGATCTGGATATAGATAGCAGTGCAGTAAATCTTAAGAGGCCTGGTAGTTATCCGGTAATATACAAGGCAACGGATTCCTCAGGCAATATCTCAACAAAAACTATTAACTTCATAGTAAAGGAAAAACCCAAAAATTATGTAAGTGCAGATGAAGTTAATGTTTTAGCGGACCAAATTTTGGCAAAAATAATTAACGAGGGTATGTCACAAAAGCAAAAGGCAAGGGCAATATATGATTGGACTAGAGCCCATATTAAATATGTTAATGACTATGATAACAATACGGATTGGGTAAGGGCTGCCTACGATGGAATAAAGAATGCCAAAGGAGATTGTTACGCCTATTTCGGAACTGCTAAGGCACTTTTAACCAGAGCGGGAATAGAGAATTTGGATATCGTTAAAAAGGGCGGTGGGCATTATTGGAGCATGGTCAATCTGGGGAACGGTTGGTATCATTTCGATACGACGCCTAGAAGAACCGGTGGAGAATTCTTTATGTTAACTGATGCCCAGCTGGAAGCGTATTCGAGAAAGAACAAGAACAGTCATGTATGGGATAAAAGCAAATATCCTACTACCCCGGAAGAATAGCTATGTAATTCGTGACGAAGAGGGATGATCAAGGGATGAGATTAGGGGTTATTGGTGGGTTAGGGCCTATGGCAACGGCGTATTTTATTGAACTCATAGTTAATATGACAGATGCACAAAACGACCAGGACCACCTGGATATGATAGTATTCAATTGCCCTTCTATACCCGACAGAACAAAATATATATTGGGTGAAAGTAAGGAAAGTCCTGTCAAAGCCATGGCGTTAATAGGAAAACGGCTGGCGGAGCTGGGAGCAGATCATATTTCTATTCCGTGTATAACAGCACATTATTTTTATAATGATCTAGTAAGGCTTATAGACGTTCCCATTCTAGATGCTGTGACTGAAACAGCGAATCATTTAAAGGAGCAGGGCGTTAAAAAAGTGGGCATTCTTGCCACTGATGGGACTTTAGCCGGCGGTCTGTTTCAGGACAGGTTATCCTCTGTCGGAATTGATCACATCATTCCCTCCAGCTATGCACAAAGGGGAGTGATGAAGATCATTTATGATGATATCAAGGCAGGTCGCCCTGCCAATATAGAACTTTTTGGCAAAATCACAAGGGAATTGCGAGACAGCGGTGCAGAAGCAATAATTCTGGGTTGTACTGAATTATCACTAATAAAAAGGGACTTTTCTATAGGTGCAGGCTATATAGATGTGATGGAGGTACTGGCCAAGGCATCTATTCTTAGCTGTAATAGGTTACTAAAAAAGCAATATTACAGTTTGATTTCAAATAGAGGGTGAAGACATGCAAAATAATATACTGGAATACTTGGATTATACTGTAAAGAGGGTTCCCGAAAAGATCGCCTATTCCAATGGTGAAACCGGAATAAGTTTTCGTGAGGTTTATGATCAGGCAAGGGCCATAGGTACTTTTTTGAATCGTCAAGGCGTCTACAAAGAACCTGTGGTTGTGTTTATGAATAGGCATCCCAAAGCCATCGTGGCTTTTTATGGGGTGGTCTATGCCGGCAACTTTTATGTACCAATTGATGAGGAGATGCCCCGTTTCCGTATTGAGCTTATAATGGAGAATCTAAACCCCAGGGCTATAATCTGTGATGAGACCACAAAAGACATCGTAGAAACCTTTCAATATGATGGGGAGATATATCTCTATGACGATATTGTCAAAACCCCTATAGACGAGGATGTTATTGATAGGATCCGACAAGCCTCAATAGATACAGATCCTATATATGTAGTATTTACATCAGGTTCGACGGGAATACCAAAGGGGGTAGTAGCTTGTCATCGCTCCGTGATAGACTATATTGAGCACTTATCCGAGGTTTTGGAATTTAATGAGGATACAGTCTTTGGGAATCAAACTCCTTTGTATTTTGATGCTTGCCTGAAGGAGCTGTACCCTACCCTGAAGTTTGGTTCAACTGCCTATATCATACCCAAAAACCTGTTTATGTTCCCCATTAGACTTGTTGAATTCTTGAATGAACACAGGATTAACACCATATGCTGGGTGGTTTCTGCTCTGACAATGATATCGGCTTTTGGTGTGCTGGACGAGACGGTTCCAGAGCATCTTCATACTGTTGCCTTTGGCAGCGAGGTCTTTCCAATGAAGCAGTTTAATCTTTGGAGAAAGGCCTTACCCAATGCCAAATTTGTAAATCTTTACGGGCCTACGGAAGCTACGGGTATGAGCTGTTATTATATAGTGGATCGAGATTTTGGTGATGATGAGGTCCTGCCCATAGGTAGACCCTTTAGGAACACCGATATCATATTACTGGACGAAAACAATCGGATTCCAGCCAAGGGTGAAGTAGGGGAGATATGTATAAGGGGTACATCCCTAACCATGGGATATTATAACGATCCGGAAAGGACCAGGGAGGTATTTGTACAGAATCCGTTAAACAATGCTTATCCTGAACTCATATACCGGACAGGGGATCTAGGCAGGTATAACGATAGAGGAGAATTGATGTTTATATCACGTATAGATCATCAGATTAAACATATGGGTCATCGCATCGAATTGGGGGAAATCGAATATAACGTGAATTTGATAGAAGGTATTAAGAGTGCCTGCTGTATTTATCGGGAAGAAACCGAGAAGATAGAACTTTATTATGTTGGTGACATAGATTCAAAGGATTTAGCCATTGCTTTGAAAAAAAGGCTTCCTAGGTATATGGTTCCGAACATTTTAAGGGCCTTGGATGAGATGCCTTTAACCGCCAACAAGAAGATAGATCGGGTTTTCTTAAAAGAACATTATGCTAAGAATAAAAGGGGGACCAAATAAAATGGAAGAATTATTAGAGATTTTAGAGGAAATGCATCCCGATGTGGATTTTACAACTTGTGATACTTTAATTGATAGCAACATATTAGATTCATTTGATATAATTGCTTTGATATCAGAGATCAAGTTGGAATTTGGAGTTACGATACCACCGGACGAAATAATACCGGAAAACTTTAATTCCGCCAAGGCAATGTATGAACTAATTGAGCGTCTATCGGACTAGAATTAACAGGGGGATAATATGCTGTTTGCATCTTATGGTTTTATAGCTTTTATATCAATTTTATTCATAGTATATTACCTTATTCCCAAGAAACATCAGTGGAAGTTGCTTCTATTTGCCAGCTATGTTTTTTATTTGTTTGCCGGTCCTAAATATATACTTTATATTGTATTTACAACCGTTTCCACCTATATAATCAGCTTAAGGATTGATAAGCTGAATCAAACCCAGGCCCAGTACTTGGCCAAGCATAAGAAGGACCTCTCGAGGGCTGATAAAAGGGAATATAGGGATATGATGAAATATAGGATGCGGAGATGGCTGGTTGCATGTCTGCTACTAAACTTCGGGATATTGGCGGTAGTGAAATACTCTAACTTCGCCATAGCTAACTTAAACGCTATATCCCGAGCCTTCGGGGGGCAAGGCCAGTTATCCTTTTTAAATATAGCCCTTCCAATGGGTATTTCTTTCTACACCTTTCAGACTATGGGCTATATTATAGATGTATTTAGGGGCAAGTATTCACCGGAGAAGAATATTTTCAAACTTGCTTTGTTTGTATCCTTCTTCCCTCAACTTGTACAAGGGCCAATAAGTAGATTTGATGACCTGTCCAAAACACTCTTCAAAGAGCATAGCTTTGAACATAGGAGTTTCAGTTTTGGCATTCAGAGGATAATGTGGGGATACTTTAAGAAGCTGGTTATAGCGGATCGCATTCTGGTCGCTGTCAATACCATAATACGGGATCCGGAGATGTACCAGGGGGCTTTTGCTTTGGTGGGGATGCTTTTTTATGCATTTCAACTCTATGCTGATTTCACGGGTGGTATTGATATTACCATAGGTATAGCCCAGGTATTAGGTATAGAGGTCCAGGAGAACTTTAACAGACCTTATTTTTCAAAATCCATAGCGGAGTATTGGAGAAGATGGCATATTACTTTGGGTACATGGTTTAAGGATTATTTATTTTACCCCATATCTGTCAGTAAGCCTATGATGAGGGTGTTCAAGTTTACCAGGGAACGCTTTGGCGGCGCAATAGGTAGGCGTATACCGGTATATATATCCACTATTACCGTCTGGTTTGTAACCGGCATATGGCATGGCTCCAGTTGGAACTTTATAGCCTGGGGTCTGGCAAATTGCGTGGTAATTATTATATCCCAGGAACTAGAACCCTTTTATGCATGGTTCCATAGTAAGTTTAATGTCAGGAATGCCTTTGGCTTTCGTTTGTTCCAAGTGGTACGTACTGTACTTCTCATGAGCTCTATAAGAATGTTTGATTGCTATAGGGATGTACCTACCACTTTTAGAATGTTCGGTTCCATGTTTACGGTCTTCAATTACCGTGAGTTGTTTGGGGGAGTGCTTTTAGATCTTGGGCTCAACATGGCAGATTATTGCATACTCCTTATAGGACTTATTCTGCTCCTTGGCGTAAGCCTTGCTCAGAGAAAGGGTAGTGTAAGATCAAGGCTCGCCCAAGAGCCTGAACCGCTTCGTTATGCAGTATATTCCTTTATGTTCATTATGATTCTTATTTTTGGAGCCTATGGTGTGGGTTATGATTCCAGCCAGTTTATATACAATCAGTTCTAGGAGGGTGTTATGAATAAAAAAAGGATAGGACTAAAAATTGCGACAATTTGTTTTTTATTTATAACATTATGGTTTTTACAAAAGTTGATGGTGCCTAAATATGTCACCGCCATAGTCGAAGGCTCCTTAATTGAAGAGTATTATCATGAGGAGACAGATCATGATGTGGTTTTTATTGGGGATTGTGAGGTTTACGAGAACATTTCGCCCATCACCTTATGGGAGAAATATGGAATTACCAGCTTTATTCGTGGGGGTGCTCAACAGCTTATATGGCAATCATACTATCTGTTAGAGGAGACATTAAAGTATGAGAAGCCAAAAGTGGTCGTATTCAATGTTCTGGCTATGAAATATGATGAGCCTCAGAAGGAAGCCTATAATCGCCTAAATCTGGATGGAATGAAGCTTTCTATGGAAAAAATAAAAGCTATAAAGGCTTCGATGATGGATGATGAGAATTTGATTGAGTATATATTTCCATTACTCAGGTATCATTCCAGATGGAGTGAGCTGACAAGCGAGGATTTCAAATACCTTTTCAAGAAGGACAAGATTTCCCATAATGGATACTACATGAGGGTGGATGTTGAACCCGTGAAATCAATTCCTAAAGGGAGAAAACTCTCAAGCTACCAGTTCGGCGAAAGATCATATTATTATTTAGACCGCATGGTAGAGCTATGTAAAGATAACGATATAGATTTGGTACTGATGAAAGCTCCTAGCATATATCCCTATTGGTATGATGAATGGGATGAGCAAATGCGGGAGTATGCCAATAAACATGACCTGATGTATATAAACTTCCTTGATCTGATCGATGAGGTAGGTATTGATTTCAATGTAGATACCTATGATGCCGGTCTCCACCTGAACTTATCTGGGGCAGAGAAGTTGGCAGTATATTTCGGCGATATTTTAAGGAAAACTTATGGTTTGGAAGATAGAAGAGGGGACGAGGAACTAAAAAAAGTATGGGATGAAAAGGTAGAATTCTATTATAGTATGAAGGAACAGCAATTGAGGGAGCTCGAGGAATACGGCTATCTCAAGAGCTTGGGCGTAGAGAAACGGGAATAGGTCCAGGTTATAACCGAGATACGATTAAGCATGACGATCATGTGGTATTGAACTATGGAATTTAAGGGAGAGAATAGAGATGAAAAGGATACTTATATTATCATTGGCCTTACTCTTATTACTTGCTGCTTGTAGTAAGGGCGGAAACACAGCCGGGGATGTTACTGGAGACATGCCTGTTGATGGCAATAAAGATAATTCACAGGATGTTCAAGAGGGTCAGAATCCAGACAATAACCAGGAAAATCAGGAAGTTAATGAAGAAAAAGGATATGAATTTGTATTTGATGGCGTAACCATAGCGATGCATTCCAAAATGGAACTCATCCTTGAGAAATTGGGTGAGCCCATGGAGTACTTTGAAGCAGAAAGTTGTGCTTTACCCGGTATGGAGAAAATTTATAGCTATAGTGGTTTTGAAATACTCACCTATGAGAAAGAGGGAGTTGACCATGTATTGTCAGTGGTGATTCTGGACGATAGCGTTTCAACCAAAGAAGGAGTCTACCTATATTCCAATCTTAATAGTTTGATAGAAATCTATGGTGATGATTATACTAAAGAACTCAACACCTATAAATACGAATCAGGTCAATCTCAATTGGTATTTTTGGTAGAGGACGAAGAGGTAACGTCCATTGAGTATTTAGCGAATATGGAAAAATAAGTTATAGGTATGTCCCTTAATGACTATAAGAGTAACCCCTATCTATGGAAAAGGGGTTTTTTTTTGGTTAAACTTGATTTTTCCGACAAAATGTGCTTTAATTATGTAAAGTGCTTTACAATTCTATAAAGAAAATTTCATAGAATTGTAATAGTAGATAAATATTAAAAGGGGGTGAAGATGTGTCAAGGAGAATGACAACAAGGGTATTTATTTTCAGTTTGATAACCTTGATATTCTTAGGGCAAGTTCTGTTACCAAACAATCAACTAAATGCCGCATCCTCTACTATTACTCAAACCTTGCGTCAGGGCAGTAGGGGCGGCCAGGTGAAGATCCTACAGGAAAAGCTGAATTCCCTAGGGTTTAATGCAGGTAAAGTGGACGGATCCTTTGGACCAAAAACAAGGGCCGCGGTACTTGCATTTCAGAAAGCTCACGGTTTGGCAAGAGATGGAGTAGTAGGTCCCGCAACAAGGGCAAAGCTAAATTCAATTACACAGGCTGAACCTAAGCAAAAAGATACAAAACCAGGGGTGCAAAATTCGGACTCATCACGCGGAAACAGTTTACCAAAAGTTACAACAACCCTAAGACGAGGCAGTAAGGGGACCCAGGTAAAGTATTTACAGCAGAAACTTAACGCGCTAGGTTTCAATGTTGGGAAGGTGGACGGATCCTTTGGTTCAAAGACCCTGGCAGGGGTTCGTGCCTTTCAAAAGGCCAACGGTCTTGCCGTAGATGGGGTAGTAGGTCCTGCCACGAGGGCAAAGCTTAATTCAATTACACCAACTAAGCCTAAGCAGGAAGATCCAAAACCTGAAGACCCAAAGCCTGAAGATCCGAAGCCGGAGACTCCACCTAAAAATGAAATACCGCCCGTTACCCAGACTCTAAGACGAGGCAGTAAGGGGACCCAGGTAAAGTATTTACAGCAGAAACTTAACGCATTAGGTTTCAATGTTGGGAAGGTGGACGGCTCCTTTGGTTCAAAGACCCTGGCAGGGGTTCGAGCCTTTCAAAAGGCTAAAGGTCTTGCCGTGGATGGGGTAGTAGGTCCGGCCACAAGGGCAAAGCTTAATTCAATTACAACAACTAAACCTAAGCAGGAAGACCCAAAAGCCGAAGATCCGAAGCCTAAAGATCCAAAGCCGGAGACTCCACCCAAAAATGAAATACCGCCCGTTACCCAGACTCTGAGACGAGGCAGTAAGGGGACCCAGGTAAAGTACCTGCAGCAGAAACTCAATGCACTAGGCTTTAACGTAGGAGAGGTGGACGGCTCCTTTGGTTCAAAGACCCTGGCAGGGGTTCGTGCCTTTCAAAAGGCCAACGGTCTTGCCGTAGATGGGGTAGTGGGTCCTGCCACGAGGGCAAAGCTTAATTCAATTACACCAACTAAGCCTAAGCAGGAAGATCCAAAACCTGAAGACCCAAAGCCCGAAGATCCGAAGCCTAAAGATCCAAAGCCCGAAGATCCAAAGCCCGAAGATCCAAAGCCGGAGACTCCACCCAAAAATGAAATACCACCTGTTACTCAGACCCTACGTAAGGGAGATAAGGGTACCCAGGTGAAGTACTTACAGGAAAAGCTGAATTACTTGGGATTTGATGTGGGTGAAGTAGATGGTTCCTTTGGCTCAAAAACATTAGCCGGTGTCCTTGCTTTTCAAGGGGCTTATGGTTTGGACAGAGATGGAGTAGTAGGTCCGGCCACAAGGGCAAAGCTCAACTCTGCAACGCCGGATACGTTACCGAAAGAACCTGAATATAAAGAATTTATGCCGGCTAAAGGTCAACTTTCGGGTAAAACTATAATTCTGGATCCCGGCCACGGTGGTGCCGATTCTGGAGCGGCTTGGAACGGTAACCTGGAAAAGAATTTTAATCTTGATATGGCCTTGAGGCTCAAACGTATGTTGGAGCATGCCGGTGCTAAGGTCCTTATGACCAGAACAAAAGATGAATACTCATATCTCTACTATAGGTCAGCTTTTGTCAATAAATACATAGTAGATCTGGAAATAAAGGATCAGGAAGCTCAAAAGAAGGCATTGACAGATGAAATGGATGACAAGACCGCTGAATCCCTAGCTAAGGGCAAAGAGTTGGATGCTAAGAAAGATGAGTTTATTATCATCCAAAATAGAATTAGCCAGCTCCAACTGGAGATACAGGCCAAAGAGGCCGACCTTGCAGGTGCCGAGGCCAATTTAGGACAGCTAAATGATGAATTAGATGTCTTGATTTCACAGATGAACGATATGGGCTATGACTCCCTGGAGGATTTAAAAAATGCTATAGCCGATCTAGAAAAACTCCTTAATGGCATAGAAGGGCTTGAAGCAGAGATATCCGATCTAGAAGAACAGATTAAATTATATGAAGAGGAATCCGGGGAACCCGTTGACGATGAATCCAGTGATGAGGAACCCAGTGAAGAGGAATCCGATGAATACCAAGGTCTGAAAAAGGCATTAGAAGACAAGCAAAAGGAATTAGATGATGCTAAAGAAGATCTGCTCGATATCTCAGAATGTTCAAC
>JAAYRX010000245.1 GCA_012518535.1 Clostridiales bacterium
GACGCCACCAAGCGGGCGGTCCTGAAGCGTTCGCTGGCCGACAGCGTGCCCCTCCAGGGGGTCCTGGGGGAAGTGGTCGAGGAATGGGTGGACAACGCTTTTTCCCGGGCTTTGACGCTGGCCGGCCAGGCCACGGCCACCGAGTTTCTTGACATGGGGCGGGATTCTGTGTTCGGCGACGCCGAGGAGAACATCACCATCCTATTGACCAGCATTATCGGGTCCACCGGTGGAAAGCTGGTCCGGCTCCCCTCGGTGTTGGACCACTACCATGACTTGACCCGTTTCGTTGACGGCCACCGGAAATTGGTGTCCGCCGTCCGGGACCTCTCGGGTGAACTGCCCGGCGGCGTGGGGGAGGCTGAAACGTTCATCAACCTTGCCCGGAAAGGGGACGCCTACATGCTTATTGACCCGGATGACGCCGAGGCGTTCTACCAGACCAACCGGACTTTCGCCGAGGCGGTCGGGATGACCGAAAAGGCCATTTCCGAGGCCCGGGACGAGGGCCGGCTTCTGGCGGTGCACCAAACCAGGATGGCCGCCGAACAGGCGAAAAGCCCGGACGGCGAAGCGGCGGGCGAGGCTTTGCTCTCAATCGCCCAGCAGGCCGGCGTGACCGTGGATGAGGCCCGCACCGCCGACATCGCCGGGGAGGTCATCGACGCCTACAAGCAACAGCAGGAGAGGCTGAGGGGCTTCCGGCTGAAAATCCAAACGGCTATCCGGGCCGCCGCCAAGGAGGCGGGTATTTCCGTTCGGGCGCAGGAGGCTTTCGCCGCCATGGCGGCTTTCCAAGTGAGCTACCTCGACCAGCACAGCACCGAGGATGGGTTGATTGACAAAGCCCTGGATGCCCTGATTGTCGATTTCCTGAAGGACCCCGGGAAGTACGAACCGGCGGAGGGCCCGGCGCAGAAAGTATATCATGGAACTCCGCATACCTGGGAACCGGAGCCCGGGTTCCCCTATGGCCGCCCGCGTCTGGACAAGCTGGGGACCGGGGAAGGTATCGCCGCTAACGGGTGGGGTTGGTATAGCGCCGACCTGGAAAAGGTCGCAGCGAAATACCGTCCCGCCGACGAGGACGGGTTCTTTGCTTACTCCCAGCATATCGACAGCTACCTGAAGGACAACGGCAACCCGGTAGGCCGGTATCTGGAGTCAAACAAGGCCATACTGAACGTGATAACCTCCGCAGCCCTGAGCGGATGGGACCCCGCCCGCACCGCCGACTTTATTCTGTCGCAAGCGCCTGAGGACATGCGCCCCCGGTTTTTTGACCACGGCGACGACAACCCGTTCAAGGGGATGCCGCTGGATAAGGCCCTGGTAAAAGCCGTAACAATGGTGTTTGACTATTTGAAAGACAACCCGCCGCCGAGGGACGTTACGTCCTTATACAAGCTGGACATCCCGGACGAGCGTATCCCGTTCCTACTGAACCGGAACAAAGGGTGGGACGGCCAAACCAAGGAGGTGCGGGACATTCTTATACCCCTCCTGCAAGACGAGCCCGATTTCCCGAAATGGAAAACCGGGCGCGACGTTTACTACGGCCTGACCGACAAGTTCGGTAGCGAAAGGGCCGCGTCGATGTATTTGGCCTCCGTCGGGATACCGGGCCTGAAATATATGGACGAGTATAGCCGGGAGGACTTGGAAAACCCCAC
>JAAYRX010000221.1 GCA_012518535.1 Clostridiales bacterium
AACAAAAGAGTAGGCGTATTGGTATCGGATCAGTTGGCCTGGGTAATATATCCAAGGGTGTACATCTGCCCGGAATAGAAAGAAGTCCGGATTTAAAGCTGGTAGCCCTGTGCGACATTGATCCCAAGGCTTTAAAAGTGGCACAGGAAATGTACAACATACCTGATTCTCACTGCTTTACCAACTATCAGGATCTTATTAACTGTCCGGATGTTGAGGCTGTGGATATATCCACACCCAACGACAGCCATTTTGAAATTGCCTATGCTGCGGCTATGGCAGGCAAGCCCTATGCCCTGGAAAAGCCAATAACCATGACCAGGGAAGAGGCTGACAAATTGGCGGATATAACCAGGGAAAAAGGCTTAAAGAACATGGTATGCTTCTCCTACCGCTTTATACCCGCTGTCAGGTATATGAAGGATATAATCGACAGGGGACTTATCGGCGATATTTATCATGTAAGTATGCAGTATTTCCAGGCCTGGGGTCTTCCTGATGCCAATGTTCCCCTTGTATGGCGTTACATAAAGGACAGAACAGGTTCCGGTGCCCTGGGCGATCTTGGTTCCCATGGAATAGACCTGGTACGCTTTGTAACAGGTAAGGAGTATAAAAAGGTAATAGGCCATGCAGATACCTTTGTACATGAGAGGAAGATACCGGGAAGCGACGAAACAGGCAAGGTGGATGTTGATGACTACTGCAACTACATGGCCGAAATGGACGGGAGAACATCCGTAAACTTCCAGATTACCCGCTTTGCATATGGAAGGGGCAATTATCAGAGGATGGAGATATACGGAAGCAAGGGAGCCATGGTATATCACCTGGACGCAACTCCCAATACCAACGAAATTGAAGTCTGTATGGGTGAGGTAAACCGTGAAGCCCGAGTATTTACCAAGCTGCCTATACCGGATAAATTCAAGGCGGACCAGATGCAATCCTTTGCCGACATACTCAAGGATAAGGGTGACGGCTTAGCTGCAACAATATTTGATGGTCAAATGAATCAACATGTATTGGACAGTATTCTTGAATCTGTTGAAAAGGGCGAATGGGTAACATTATAAAATACAAAGGAGTGTTTTGAATGGGTAAGATAAAAGTAACGGTATGGAACGAATATCTGCATGAGGTGGAAGTACCGGAGATTGGAGAAATTTATCCGGAAGGTATCCACAATTGCATAGGTAATTTTCTAAAGGAAGCAGGCATGGATGTAAAAACCGCCACTCTAAGGATGCCTGAACACGGCCTGACTGAAGAGGTTTTGAATGATACCGATGTTCTGGTTTGGTGGGGACATATGGCCCATAACCAGGTAGAGGATGAGATCGTAGACAGGGTTTATAAGAGGGTCATGGACGGGATGGGGCTGATAGTCCTGCATTCCGGTCACGCCTCCAAAATCTTCAGTAAAGTCTGCGGTACTGATACCGGATTGTTAAGGTGGCGCGAAGACGGGGACAAGGAGATCCTTTGGGTGGTCGACCCCAGCCATCCCATCGTAGACGGTCTGGATGAGAAAATAATCATACCCAGCGAAGAAACCTACGGCGAGCATTTTTGCATTCCAAAACCCGATGATCTGGTGTTTATCAGCTGGTTTGAAGGCGGAGAGGTTTTCAGGAGCGGATGCTGTTACTATAGAGGCAAGGGTAAAGTATTCTACTTCCGACCCGGCCATGAAACCTTCCCGATATATCATCAATCAGAGATCCAAAAGGTAATAACCAATGCGGTTAAATGGGCTGCTCCCATAAAATTCCCGGAGTTAACTTATGGGAATACAAAGCCTATAGTAGAAATTAAGAAGTAAAACAGGGTTTTCCCGATACTCTGGAGAACAGATCAAATAGATAGAAATTGATTGAGTTGTCACCTCCCATTACAGGAGGTGGCAACCTTTTTATTCACAAAAATGATAATTTAGGGTATAATATGGATATTATCCAAAAATACGGTTGGATAAGGTGTAAATAATATGTATACTATGTATTCGAATCTATTGTTCATGGCCCAAGGTTAGGATAAAAGGGCGAAAGGAGCAGGATATGATGAAGGATATTATCATAATAGGCGGTGGTATTGCAGGATTGACGGCGGGCATGTATGCCAAACGGGCCGGAATGGATACCATATTATTCGAAAAAATGTTTCCGGGTGGCCAGGCCGCTACCACATATAGCATAGAAAATTATCCAGGGTTTGTGGAACCCATCAGTGGCCCGGATTTCTCTATGAAACTTGAAGAGCACGCTCGTAAATTTGGACTGGAAATTCTCTACGACGATGTCAATGAGATCATTATCGATGGGGATGTTAAAAAAGTAGTCACTGATGGACAGGTATACGAAACCAGGACCATCATATTAGCGACAGGGGCCAGTCCCAAGGAACTGGGCCTGGACAAGGAAGAGCTATTCAGGGGCAGGGGAGTTTCCTACTGTGCCACCTGCGATGGTACCTTCTATAAGGATAAGGTTACGGCTGTCGTAGGGGGAGGGGATACTGCCCTGGAAGATGCCTATTTCCTTGCCCAATATGCCTCCAAGGTCTATCTGATCCACAGAAGGGATCAGTTCAGGGGGCTTAAGATCCTTCAGGACAGGGTCATAAAGCATGAGAAGATTGAAGTCCTTTGGGATACAGTAGTGGAATCCATATTAGGGGAAGAGCAGGTGGAAGGGATCGAGGTTAGGAACGTAAAGACTGACCAGACCACCCGGCTGGACCTTGACGGCTTCTTTGTTGCTATTGGAATCAAGCCCAACAGTGAGTTGGCAGAGGGCAAACTGGATATGACCCCCGATGGGTTCGTTCTTGGGGATGAGTCAATGAACACAAGCGTACCGGGAGTATTTGTTGCAGGCGATGTGCGCTATAAGCCGGTATGGCAGCTGGTAACTGCAGCCTCCGATGGGGCAATAGCTACACTGTCAGCTCAAAGATATATTATGGAGAATTTCGGCTAGGGATCGAAACATATATACAGGAATAACCGGCGTTTCATAAGTGGATTATGGCATGAGGGTTGCACCCTGGAACAGGGTGTCGTCCAGGAACGCCTTAATAATTAAGAAGGTGACATCATGGGAAGATTATTTGGAACTGACGGGGTCAGGGGTTTAGCAAATGAGAAGTTAAACTGTGAACTGGTCTATAAACTGGGCCAGGCAAGTGCCAGGGTATTATCTCTGGCTCAATATAAGCCAAGAATATTGGTTGGAAGGGATACCAGGCTATCGGGGGACATGCTGGAGGCGGCTTTGATAGCCGGCATATGTTCCGTAGGATCAGAGGCCAGGGTAGTAGGGGTAATACCTACGCCTGCTGTGGCCTATCTTGCCAGACACTATAAGGCGGATGCAGGGATCGTGATATCTGCTTCCCATAACTCTATGGAATACAATGGTATAAAGATATTTAACAATCAGGGATACAAGTTGTCCGATGAACTGGAAGAAAAGATCGAAAGCATGATATTGGATGGTGGAGAGACTATTAGCTACCCAACGGGTATAAACGTCGGGCGCATAGTCAGGGTAAAGAATGCGTCCAGGCATTACGAGAGCTTCTTAAAAGGGACCATTGATAACACCTTAGAGGGTCTGAAACTGGTGGTGGACTGTGCCAACGGTTCATCCTACAGGATCGCACCGAAAATCTTCGCAGAACTCGGAGCCGAGGTCCACACCATATACAACGATCCCGATGGGATTAATATTAACAACCTATGCGGCTCCACCTATCCCGATAAGCTTCAGGATCATGTAATAGAGACCGGTGCCGACCTGGGCCTGGCCTTTGACGGAGATGCCGACAGGTTAATTGCAGTAGATGAGAATGGGGAACTGGTAGACGGTGACCAGCTACTGGTGATCTGCGGCCTGGACATGAAGAAGAGAGGTGTGCTCAAGAAGGATACGGTGGTGGGCACCATTATGAGCAACATGGGCTTTGACGAAGCCTTTAATAAGGCGGGATGCAAGGTCGTAAAGACAAATGTTGGGGACAGGTTCGTGCTTGAGAAGATGTTGGAGGAAGGATTCAACCTGGGAGGAGAGCAGTCCGGCCATATTATCTTCCTGGATTATAACACTACAGGGGACGGCATCATAACAGCCCTCCAGCTATTGTCGATACTAAAGCGGGAGAAAAAATCCCTCTCCGAGTTGGCTTCCGCTATGGAAAGGTATCCCCAGGTATTGATAAATGCCAGGGTGGATGAAGCCCATAAGAAGGAGTATGACAAGGATCCGGAGATACTGGAGGAGATAAGGACCATAGAGGAAAGATTTAAAGGCAGGGGTAGGGTGCTCATCCGGCCTTCCGGTACCGAACCCTTGATCAGGGTTATGATAGAGGGCAAGGATCAGGCGGAGATCGAAGAGTATGCCGTCGGTCTTGCCAAATTAATTGAGGAAAGACTAAAGAAATAGGTCTTATAGTAACATAGGGAATAAAAAGCAGTGGGCTCCTTGGACCTGGAGTTTACTGCTTTTTCATTACATCTTCTGGAACTCCACCCAGTATATTATCCATATTGAAGGTTTACATTTAGCTGATACCTACTATATAATTGAACTATAT
>JAAYRX010000230.1 GCA_012518535.1 Clostridiales bacterium
TGGTAATGGTGGGTGTTACCTCAGTAAAGTCGGGTTCATAAACAGATGTGAACCAATTGGTAATGATGGAAGCAGCCACTCCATCATCTCCTTCTGTCACTTCTGCTTTCCAGGGATGTTTATTCTCCCCATCAAGCTTGTTTCTCCTAAAAACAGTGCCTTCTATGGTGGGACTACTAAAGGTAATGGAATCCCCCTTGGTGGCCAGACTGGTAGCGGGAATACTAAATATAACCCGATAAAGCCAGAAGTGACGATATTTCCCGTTAGCCTTTTTAGCCCGAAACCCAATAGCTACAGGGCTACCTCCATCTTCACTTCTGGAAACTACTACATTGTTGCTGTCAATTTTACATCCGGTTAAATCCTGAGCCACTAAAGGCCCTATATCATCCACCCCCAGGCTTAAAGACCCGCTTTTAAATTCCTTGACTACTTCAGATGCCGCATCATTTGCATAAAGTATTGCTTCAATAAGCTCTACACTTAGCTCAGCGGTCATGGCCTTGGCCAATATTTGGGGAGTACCATAAGTTTCATCACCATTGGTATCTTCGGTGATTTTGGCGTAGTATAGCCGATCTAATCCTATGGTTGCCATGGTTTTATACCTCCATTTCGTATCCCATCATTACATCTACGCAATAATGATGGTATTTTGTATCTTCCTCAAAACCGATATATCTGCGATCGGTAATGGAAAAACCAGCCCCAAGGAGTAATCTTGTTAGCTGGTTTCGCCTATTTATATAGTTACTTTTAGTAAAGAGGGAAAGTCTTGCTTCTTCCAGTTGTGCTAACGGTCTATTATCAGCGTAAAGGTCAAGGATATCTGACATCGGAGTGATTACCAGATATTCATCCGGGGGAGCTTCGCTGAATATTCCCGTTTCAATAGATATATCCAGCGTTCCCAAGAGAGTATTTAATTCGGATAGTATGCTCATATTCCTTTCAACTCCTCGTCCAGCTTTGCCTTCATCGCTTCAATGCAGGGTTTTCTACCGGAGGATCTGGCAGGCTTTAAAAAAGGTTTTGGCGGCTGGCCGCTTTTCCCGTATTCTAAGATATTGGCAATCTTAGCATTACTATCACCATCTTTTCTTGGTTCGGAAAACCCGACCTTGATATTATAGTCGCCTTTTTTATCTATAAGGGTAGGGGAGACCCCTAAGGCATCTGCTAATTCACCGGTGGAACGTGACGGTTTTTTGGTACCACTTCCAATGGCGGCGGTTAAGTTTGATTTAATCCTGCGTAGCATAACCTCGCCGCCGGCATCTAAAACCCTAGGGATTATTTCATCCGTCTTATTACCAAGTTTTGAAATCTTTAAGAGAAAATCTTCCGGCATTTTATATGAACAGCGGGCCATAAAATCACCTCCAATAATTAGCCACTTGACGCTACCACCTTTTTTGCTAAGACTTCCGTATACATTCCACGATGCTTTATATCCCTCACACTTGTAACTTCATATCGCCCATCGCTACAGGCAATAACCATAGCGGTAGAAACTTCAACATCTGGTAGCCTTCGAAAGCGAAAGAGGGCATTGGCTTCAGAAAAGGCAGCCATGTTTGCCCATTTCTCGCTGGCATACCGATCTTCTTTATATGCTCTGACTGAGGCGATAATTGTATCTTTAACTGTACTAAAACCTTCGCTGTCTTTTGCCGTTTCAGTTGTTATGAGGTCAATAAAGGTATTCATTTTTCCAATGCTCATAGGCTATACCTTCCAATCCCGGTCAAGTCGCAAAAGCAAATTGACCGTATCCCGTGCGTGTTGTCCAGCTAATGCGCTGTCTGCAAAGAAACCCCCGGTGCCACCGTCTCTGCTTTCATAAAAATGGGAGGCAAGCATGACTATTGCTTGCTCGGTAGTAAGGGGCATATCGTTATTTGAGTAATAACCCTCAGGCAGATGCTGATAGCTTTCGGCATAGGCGATAGCGGCGGCGATGTAGCTACCTAGAAGTTCATCATCCTTATCATGCTCCAAGATCAGATTTGCTTTGACTTTTTCAAAAAGGGTCATAAATCGCCACCGTCCTTTCCTTATTCGTTACCCGGTTTTACAATTTCAACTACGAATTCCGTTTCTTCAAAGCCCGGGGCCCATAGGGTAAAGAGTTTTGGAGTCTCAACAATTTCATCACATTTAAGCCACATGATGATATCGCCCGCTGAGCCGCCTACACCGGCTGCTTCTGTAACATCATCTTGAGTTAGTTGGTATCCGTTATATTTAATCTTGGTAATATCCGAAAGTCCGGTAGTAATTAAAATCCCCACCCATTTATGGATTCCTTGGGCCGGATTGGAACTATCAAACTCCACTAGTTCATCTACATCAACAGTGACACTGATGATATTATCATCTATCGTTACAGCTTCTACCTTGTTTTGGTTTTCTGTTATGGGTTGGCCTTCCCTATCAATTGGAGCCTTTGTAACCGAAATATCCCACAAATCTTTTTCCATAAGGCTTGAGTCTTTCAGCTTTATCACTAAAGCATTAAAATCTGCAAGCAGGGTTTCAAGAGTTGCCGCCGCACTGGCTGCTTGGTTCTCTGCCACTGGTATCTCCGGTACAAGGGGATAGGTAGGAACATAAAGCTTCCCATCATCGCCTATTTTGGCAGGAACAGTATCTTCCTCTGTTTTTGCTTCCGCTTTTATACCCCCCAGTACGGTTTCAGTGGCCGCCGTTAAATCAGGAAAGGGGACTCCTACAATAGAAGCCCCTTCTTTAAATTCCAAGGTACCGCCAATAACGGTTTTTTCTCCGCCCTGCTCAGTATAATTTTTTGTGTTATAGCTCATAGCTTTTACCTCCCCTTAAGACTTTATCTGTAAAACTTTTACCGCTTCAGGAAGAATAAGTTTTCCATCTACCCTTTGGCTGCCAAGAAAACCAACCTGTCCTGTAGTTGCATAAAGCTCGTTCAGGCGTTTAAAACTGCGGCCTTGTCTGTCGGCAATCCAGTAATATTTGAACTCACCGAAAGCGATAGTCTTTGCACCGGCTGCAATAGCAGGAGCATAAGCAGAGGTATAAACCGGACGGTTAAGCAAAGTATCCGGAGTCCCGGCAGTTAATGAGGGCTGCCATAAATACTGCCCTTGACCATCTTTAAGTTTTCTTAAGACTTTTACTGTGGCGTCATTAAGGATGAATACCGCATTTTTCCTGTAGGGAGATTTAAGCGAATAGACTAAATCAATAACCTCATCTGCAGTAATAGCGTTATTGGCGGCAGCAGTAGCACCTACTTGTGCTCCTCCTGTTGCGGCAAAGATGCCTGTAGGTTTTCCTTCACCGTCCCCTACAAGAAAGGCTTCTTCTTCCTTGGCCCCGATTCTGCGGGCAAACTCAGTTGAGATAAATTCCTCAATGTTAAACACACTATCATTTAAGAGTTCTTCGGAAACTTTAATCATAGTACCCAGCTTATAGGCCCCAATAGAAGCCTGACCAAAAACAACATCATCTTCGTCATAATCTTCACCTTCATCAAGCCAAGATGCTGTTCCTTTGGTTACTACAATGGGAATTTTACGATCCCCACTTGAAGTTTGAATGATCTTAGCCAGCTTACGGAAGATGTTTTCTTCTTCCAGGGTTTGAATAAGGGTTCTTTCAAA
>JAAYRX010000035.1 GCA_012518535.1 Clostridiales bacterium
CTGCGGGACATCATAGATGAGAACGGATTATCGGTCTATTCCGTACATGTACTGGGTACACAGTTTGAACCCCAATTCTTTTCATTAACTGAAAGACAAAGAAATGATTCGCGAAATCTATACCTCAAGGTCTTTAAATGTGCCAATATCCTGGGAGCCAAGGCCTATGTATTTCATGGTCCGCCTGTAAGGGGCAGCATAAAGCCCAATATCGATTTCAAAAGAATTGGGCCTATGTGTGATGAGCTGGCATATTTGGCAGGCGACCAAGGGTTAAAGTTTTCCTGGGAGAATGTATCCTGGTGCTGGTACTCCTATCCCGAGTTTCCGGACAGGCTGCTGGAACACACCAAAAGCGAGAATATCTTCTTTACTTTCGACATTAAGCAGGCCATGCAGACAGGTCATGACCCCATGGACTTCCTGGACCGGATGGGGAAGAGGCTTATAAATATACATGCTATTGATTACGATGATAAGAAGGTATTGACTCTGCCGGGTAGGGGAATATTTGATTTTTATAGGCTGGCCGGGAAGTTAAGGTCCATCAATTATGATGGCCCCATATTTCTGGAAGTCTATAGGGGCAATTATGAAGAATATTCAGATCTCAAGGAGTCTATGAGCTTTCTACGAGAAATATTTGAAAGTTAGAACAAGACAACCATTTTCACTTTGCTTTGGGTATCGCATAACACCATAGTTGATTCTGTTGATTGGTAGGCTCATTCTATCTGTAAATGTCAAGGCCTGTATTTTTCTACCAATGAATTGATCCATAGTTGATTGGGCCCTTCCACAATGGACATGGGCTGATCCAATTGCTGGTTTTCCTTGGGGAAGAGGCGAATTTTCGGGCCCTGTCGGTTTTGGGATTCCCAGATATTGATATTTAGCAGTACATATTCAATGTACCCTTCCTTGTAGGCTATCAAAGTTGCTTCTCCCCAGGTTTTGGGGTTTATATTTTTAAAACGGAGGTCAGGCATTATTTCAATCCTGATATCCGGGGTATACCCCATTTCGTCGGTTTTGTAGCTGGCATTTGCTTCCGGGATTACCACGGTAGCACCTTCGATGGGTTCTTCGCTGAACCCGTCCAGCACCTGGGGTTTTATATACCCATATTTTCCTGTTACGCTGGTTTCCAAGGATTCAGCCTCCTCAGGACCTTGTCCCATGTGGACAAAAGCTTCAAACTGTTTGCCCATAAAGGGATTCTTTTGGACATAGCTCCCGTACCATACAGCGGCTGCCATTATTGTGAGAATGAGTAGGCCATTGACCGGCTTTTTCTTTGTACTCAAGACTTTTTTCTCCATTTCTACAGGTAATTCAGATATTAATCTCCTATACCGGATAAACATATAGGTACGACCTATTGATGGCTTACTACAAATCCATCCTCCTTAGGAACAGTACCATGACATCAAACTTTCAAAATCCAAATCAATGAAGTCATTACATTAGCATATATATTTATATTTAGCTTATAATAGGCAGGACTGAAAAAGGTCAAGGATGACCTGGCCAGGCTGACACCAGCCTATATTAAATGTTTATTCCTAAATGATGATATTAGAACCATATCAGGACAACTTTCCCAGGACCCGTTTGCGGTATTGAGTGGGAGCCATCCCTTTGTATTTTTTAAACATCTTAGAGAACAGCAGCGGGTCATCATAGCCTACGGAATGGGCTACATGGGTTATGGATAGAAGCTCATCCGTTAAAAGGATACAGGCCTTATCCATTCGATATTTTATAAGAAAATTCTGAGGTGATGTATGCTGTATGTCCTTAAACAGACTGCTTAGGTACTTCCTGTCTATACCTATATAGTCAGCTATACCTTCTATGGTAATTTTATGGGAATAGTTTTTCTCTATATAATCAATTGCCTTGTCAACATATATCTTGGAGTAGTTCTGGTTTTCCTCCGTATGATGGCGTGGTGTTATTAGGTTTTGTAAAAGCCTGGCAAAGAAATGATACAAAAGACCGGTTAGGACAAGCTCCCTGCCCTTTGTAACATTTTTCGTGCCAATCATTTCATCAACAACCCTTTTTATGGACGAGTTTGGACGGCAATCCAAGATGGGTTGATGGTTGCTTAGATTTAATAGATTTAAGTAATGTTGGGCCTTAGGTCCCTGAAAACCCACCCAGCAATATTCCCAGGGCTCTGTATTATCGGCCTTATAGTATGACAGGGCGTCTGGATAGCTTATAAATCCCTGGCCGGCCTTTAGGTGATAAGTCTTATCGTTATAGACAAAAAGACCTTTACCTGAAATGATATAGTGTATAAGGTAATGATCTCTCACTCCTGTCCAGAAATGGTCCTTCTTACATTTTTCATGGCCATAATGGTAGACAACCAGCTCATCATTCTTATTGACAGACCAATTTCCATGGCCATGGTATGAATCACAGCCAGCCAAATACATGGGAACACCTCCGTTTATCTGACATTATACCATAGAATTTAGACTTTATACCATTCACTTTAATGGGATAAATTATAGAATGAGGTTAAGGAGAATGCAGTATAATCATATATGGATTATACTGGCTCTGATACTTATTGCCGGAAAGTGAGGCTGACATTGCTTTTTGGCAATATGATCAGACCGTGTTACGGGTTATATCAATACAAAGGAGAGTGGAGTTCAGTGAAGAAGATAGCCTTTATAGGTGCCGGCAGTTTTGGCTTTACCAGGAGCCTGGTCAGGGACATTCTATCCTTTCCGGCTTTCAGGGATGCCACCATTGCGCTGATGGACATCAGCGAAGAACGTTTATCCTACATCCACCGGGCTGTTGACAGGATTATTAAAGAAGGAGAATACCCAGCCAGGGTTATAGCAACAACCGATAGGGCAGAGGCCTTAAAGGATGCTGATGGGGTTGTCATTACAATCCTCCAGGGTGGGGTACATGTATGGCGCCATGATGTGGAAATACCTAAAAAATACGGTGTTGATATCAATGTTGGAGATACCAGGGGACCGGCCGGTATATTCAGAGCCCTAAGGACCATCCCGGTTATGCTGGATATCTGTAAAGATATCGATCAATACTGTCCAAAGGCCATAGTGTTGAACTACACCAATCCCATGGCCATGCTTTGCAGAGCTATGCAGGCAGAATATCCAAATCTGGCCATAACAGGCCTTTGTCACAGCGTCCAGGGTACGGCTTATATGCTGGCAAAATGGATAGGGGCTCCCAAAGATGAGATCAGCTACAAATGTGCCGGTATTAACCATCAGGCCTTCTATTTGGATTTCAAGTGGAACAACGAGGATGCTTATCCCTTGATCCGCAAGGCTATTACTGAGAACCCGGATATATACAACGAGGAGCAGGTCCGCAACGAAATGTATCTGCACCTTGATTATTATGTAACTGAGTCCAGCGGACATAATTCGGAATATAACGCCTGGTTCAGAAAGAGACCCGATCTCATTGAAAAATATTGTACCCATGGCACCGGTTGGAACCCAGGGGAATACGCCTATATCCTGAAAGAATATTTGGCCAGAGAGGATACCTGGAAAGAGGATATAGAGGAATGGTTAAACCAGGACGAAATAGATCTGGAAAGAGGCGAAGAGTACGCAGCATATATATTCAACGCAATTTTCGGAGACGGAACCATGTTCGAGTTCAACGGAAATGTACGGAACTTTGGTCTAATTGACAACCTGCCTGAAGGGTGCTGTGTAGAGGTGCCGGTGCTTGCTTCAAAGCGCGGTCTCGATCCCTTACACGTAGGGCCATTGCCCGAGCAACTGGCTATCCTGAACAATATCAATGCCCGCTGTGAAGAGCTGGCAGTTGAAGGTGCCCTGGAAGGCAACAAGAGAAAGATATTCCATGCAATCTGCCTGGATCCCCTGACATCGGCGGTATTGAGTCTGCAGGAAATTCAGGATATGGTGGATGAGATGTTTGAAGCCAACAAGGACTGGCTGCCTGATTTTGATATTTAAGGTCCTGTCGGAGGGCACGATAGGATAAACAGTAAAGGAAATTTTAGTAGACAAATAGAGAAAGAGATAGACATAAACAGGGATTAAATGGGATGAAATGCCTTTTTAGTTCCTGTTTTTTTGCAGAAATTCCGGGTACTATGTATTTATCGGTACATATCGTATTTAAAATATGGTATTATTATAGTAGGGATATGTGACCTATTTCACATGAAAAGGAGGATGCACTTGATGAAATCGGATATCGGCTTAATTGGGATGGCAGTTATGGGGCAGAATTTAGTTCTGAATATGGAAAATAAAGGCTATAGGGTTTCGGTCTATAATCGCAGCAGGGGGGCTACCGATAAATTCATGGAGGGAGCGGCCAAGGGAAAGGATAATATTGTTCCCACATTTACTCTGGAAGAATTGGTAGAGTCTCTGGAAAGACCCAGACGGATAATGTTGATGATAAAAGCAGGTTCACCGGTGGATTCCACCATTACATCCCTATTGCCACTATTGGAAGAAGGGGATATAATAATAGATGGCGGTAATTCCTATTTTAAGGATACCGTTAGGAGGATTTCCGAATTGGAACAAAAGGGAATCCATTATTTAGGTGCGGGCGTTTCAGGGGGAGAGGAAGGAGCCCTGGAAGGTCCCAGTATTATGCCGGGCGGAAGCAGAGAGGCCTGGGAAAGCGTTAAGGAGATACTAAAGGATATATCTGCAAAAGTAGAAGGCAATATTCCTTGTTGTGACTATATTGGTCCCGGGGGTTCCGGCCATTATGTAAAGATGGTACATAACGGTATCGAATACGGAGATATGCAGCTTATTAGCGAGGCCTATTATTTTATGAAGGAATACTTCGACATGTCGGCTCTCGAAATGCAGGACGTATTTGAGGAGTGGAACAAGGGAGAACTAAACTCTTATCTGATTGAGATAACCGCAAATATATTGGGGAAAGTGGACGAGGAAACCGGGAAGCCATTAGTAGACCTTATTTTAGACAGGGCAGGCAATAAAGGGACGGGCAAATGGACATCCCAGGAAGCCCTGGAGTTGGGTGCAGTCGCCCCTACAATAGCCGATGCCGTGTTCGCAAGATATCTGTCAGCCCTCAAAGAGGAGCGGGTAGATGCCTCCAAGGTGTTAAAAGGCCCACACCCGAGTTTTGAAGGTACAAATACTGAAAAAGACCAATTGGTCCGGGATTTGGGAGAAGCCCTCCTGGCGTCTAAGATCTGTTCCTATGCCCAGGGCTTTCAACTGCTGAAAAATGCTTCGGATACTTATGAATGGGAGCTAAATCTAGGTGAAATTGCCCTGCTGTGGAGGGAAGGATGTATCATAAGGGCCCAATTCCTAAACAGGATAAAGGAAGCCTATGATAGAAACCCGGATTTAGACAACCTAATGCTTGACTCCTATTTCAGTGAGGTCTTACATAGGGCACAGGAGGGATGGAGACGGGTTATTTGCCTGGCGATTGAAAACGGCATACCTGTATCATCCTTTAGTTCAGCCCTGGCTTATTTCGATGGATATAGAAGAGAGACCCTGTCTGCCAATATGATCCAGGCACAGAGGGACTATTTTGGTGCTCACACCTATGAACGCACCGATAAGGATGGTATATTCCATACAGACTGGTTAAAAGCCTAGAAATATGACTTTTTCACCGAATACCGACTATGACATCAAAGGGGTGTAAGGTTGAATATTCTTGCATTAGAGGCAAGCACTTCATCAGCTAAGGCTGTAATCTATTCAGAAACCAAGGGAATTATAGCGGCCCGGGATCGGGCATATGATCCAAATATAAGCAATGTGGTAACCCAGGAACCGGAGGGTATATTCAGGGCATTGTTGGACTGCGGTAGCGCCCTGGTAGAATCCCACGGCAGGGATATCCAGGGGGAAATCGATGCTATAGCCCTTTGCAGTACATGGCACAGCCTGTTATTTACCGATAAACAGGGGGAGCCTGTTGGCAGGATTCTCACTTGGGCTGATAATCGTTCGGCTGATACCGTTAACAGGTACAAGAAGGATGTTGGGCTGGTAAATGATATATATAGAAGGACTGGGTGTCCGGCTCATACCAATTTTCCCCTTTGGAAATGGATGCACTTTAAGGAAAACAGTGATATAGATATCACATCCCTCAAACTATCTTCCCAGTCTGACTACATATTTATGCGTTTGACCGGGGATTGGGGAGTATCCCGCAGTGTGGCATCAGGCAGCGGTTTTTTGAATATACATACCTTGGATTGGGATGAATATATCCTGGACTTTGCAGGTCTGGTCCCAGAGCAACTGGCACCCTTGCGGGAGCCGGAGTTTACGGCTCCATTAAGGGCCGAGGCGGCTGAAGCGTTAAATGTAAGGGAAGGGATACCCGTGGTTATTACCGGTCCTGACGGTGCCCTAAATCAGGTAGGAGCAGGGGCCATGGGAGAAGGAGTCATGACCATGTCTGTTGGTACCAGCGGGGCAATCCGAATGGCTACTGACAATCCTAAATTACCCCAGGTTCCATCAACCTGGTGCTACTATATTGCAGAGGGAAAGAGGCTGGCAGGGGCTGCTACATCAGGCGCCGGAAATTGTGTCAACTGGTTTGTTAAAACCTTAAACAAAAATAAATATAGCTACGATGATTTAGAGGGTTTCATAGACGAGGCAAGGCTTATGGATGCACCAATATTTCTCCCGTTTATGTTTGGGGAGCGTTCTCCTGGATGGGAGGGCTCCAGGCTGGGGGGATTTACACAGCTTAGCGGCGAACATGGATTAGGCCAGCTTTATTATGCCGTCCTGGAAGGCATTTTGCTAAACATCTATCAATGCTATGAAATACTTACCCAAGTGGGTGGAGTTCCCAATGATATAAGGATCTCCGGGGGTATTGAAAACTCCGGGTTTTGGCTGCAGATGGCAGCGGATATCTTCCAAAGGGAAATACAGACCTTTGACCTGGAACATTCGTCTACCATGGGTGCCATAGCCATGGCGCTAAAGGTCCTGGGGAGTATGAATTCCCTGCAGGAGTTTAAACTTAAACCCAAGGAGACCATCGTCCCCAACAGGGATAAGGCCAAATTCTACCAAGACAGATTCCAAAAGTATTTGGAATGGTACCATAGAGCCTGACTAGAATAGATAATGGTTTAAGGCTACAGGTATGTCCTATGGTAATGGACCATACCGGAGGGCCTTATGATAAACAAAGTATCTATTTAGCGAAAGGAGGAGTGAATATGGATAAGGAACAAATTATAACTAAAATAACCGAAGGTGGTTTAGTTGCAGTAGTTAGGGCCGAATCCAGTGAGCAAGCCTTTAGGATTACCGAGGCATGTATAAAGGGTGGGGTAGTTGGAATTGAAATCACCTTTACCGTACCTGGGGCTGATAAACTCATTTGGGATCTATCCAATGTATACAAAAATGGGGAGATTGTCATAGGTGCTGGTACCGTAATGGATCCAGAGACGGCTAGAATAGCTATCCTGGCAGGGGCTCAGTATATCGTCAGCCCATACTTAAATCTGGATACCGTCAAACTTTGCAACAGGTATCGCATTCCTTGCATGCCGGGTGCTATGTCCATCAAGGAAGTGGTAGAGGCTATGGAGGCAGGGGCTGATATAATTAAGATATTCCCCGGCCAGATTCTAGGACCAAAGGCCATCGGAGCTATCTTAGGGCCCATTCCCTATGCCAAGCTAATGCCTACCGGAGGGGTGGATATAGATAACGTTGGCGATTGGATCAAAGCCGGTGCGGTTGCTGTCGGTGCGGGCGGTTCTTTAACCCGGGGTGCAAAGACCGGAGATTATGATGCAATCGTTGATACAGCGAAACAGTTTATCTCAAAGATAAATGAGGCCAGGGGATTATAATCGGAAATAGGACTCTTTACCTTATAGTCGCAGATTATGGGGCAAAGAACCAATATATGGATTTAGGTAAATCATATCTTAAGATAAAAGAGGGGGATATTTATGGCAAAAAGAGTTGTTAC
This sequence comes from Clostridiales bacterium, assembly GCA_012518535.1. Lineage (GTDB taxonomy): Bacteria > Bacillota > Clostridia > Caldicoprobacterales > UBA3941 > UBA3941. The sequence goes on from JAAYRX010000035.1 coordinate 8,023, forward strand.
TTTTGGAGAAATCATGCTTCGACTATCACCACCGGATCATCTGCGCTTTGTGCAGGCGGATACCTTTGAAGTCGTCTACGGTGGGGGTGAAGCCAATGTAGCTGTATCCCTTGCCAACTATGGGTTGGACGCAGCTTATGTTACAAAGCTTCCCGACAATCCTATAGGAGACGCAGCTATTAACGAATTGAGAAGGTATGGCGTGGACACCAGGTTTATAGCCAGAGGCGGTGACCGGGTAGGGATCTATTATTATGAGAAGGGCGCCTCAGTCAGACCTTCAAAGGTTGTATATGACAGGGCATACTCCTCAATCGCTGAAGCAAAGCCCGGAGACATAGACTGGAGGGGGGCTTTTGAAGGAGCCGAATGGTTCCATTTCACAGGAATTACTCCTGCTCTTGGGGACAATGTAGCAGAGCTGACAGAGGAAGCCTGTAAGGTAGCAAAGGAGATGGGGCTAACCGTTAGTTGTGACCTGAATTACAGGAAAAAGCTATGGTCCACCGAAAAGGCAGGCAAGGTAATGGGCAAGCTGATGGAATATGTAGACATTATTGTCGCCAATGAAGAAGACGCAGAAAAGGTATTTGGAATAAAGGCTGCCGATACCGATGTTACCACCGGTGAATTGGATATGGCAGGATACAAATACGTTGCAAAAGAGCTGATGGAGCGGTTTAACCTTGAAATCGTTACCATAACCCTAAGGGAGAGTCTATCGGCATCCGACAATAATTGGTCAGCAATGCTCTATGATGGAAACGAATATCTGTTCTCAAAGAAATATGAACTCCATATAGTGGATAGGGTTGGAGGAGGGGACTCCTTCGGAGCAGGCCTTATCTATTCACTGATATCCGGACATAGTAGCAGAGATGCATTGGAATTTGCTGTTGCTGCTTCGGCACTTAAACACACCATTATAGGCGACGCAAACCATGTGTCCGTTGATGAAGTCGAGACCTTAAAGGGTGGAGACGCATCCGGCAGGGTTCAGAGGTAATTCTAATATAAGATTAGATTTTACAATTATGTAAGGGGGTTGGGGGATATCTCTCACTATTATAGGCGGTGAGTGCCGACTATTAATAGGAGGTGGGTATCCCCCTCACCTGGTTAAGCTTTCATTTAAAAAACCATATCAGCGAAACTATTTCCAGTCTTTAGCTTGGCACAATGGATTAATCCGGAAATTTTATACTGTGTGAATTCGAAAAAGATCTAAAATTTATTCCAAATGCTATCTATAAGTATTGAGAGGGGGACACCAAAATGTCAGTGAAAAAGGCGTTTGTGACAGGAGGAAGCAGAGGTATTGGCAGAGGCATAGCATGGGTCTTGGCAAAGGCAGGCTATGATGTAGCTATAACCTATAACAGCCAAAAGGAAGAAGCTCAGTCCCTGGCATCGGAAATAGAAGCCATGGGAAGAAAGTGTTTCTATTATCAGGCCAGCATGGAACAGGTAGATGTACCGGAGGCCATAACAGCCAAGGCTGTAGAGGATTTGGGGGGCATTGATCTACTGGTTTGCAATGCCGGTTTAACAAGAAAACACAGCTTGTTGACCATGACTGCCGAAGAAATAGATTTTCTCTATGGACTCAATTATAGGAGTTACTTATTATGCTCCAAGGTTGCGGCAAACTATATGGTGGATAACAAGATCAAGGGCAACATTATCTTTATAGCATCAACAAGGGGTATACGCTCCTATCCGGACGACTCCATCTATGGTTCATTAAAGGCAGGCCTTATTAGGGGAGTTGAATCCCTGGCCCTGGAGATGTCCCAATATGGCATAAGGGTCAACTGTGTTGCACCGGGTGCTACCGCTATCCGGGGGAACTTTACCCATGAGGAACTAAGCTCAAGTAATGTGGCCAGGAAGATACCCTTGGGCAGGTTTGGTACTCCTAAAGAGGTGGGATATCTGGTAGAATTTTTAGCTTCTGACAAGGCGGACTATATAACCGGTGCTACCATTAAAATCGATGGCGGACTTATCCTGCCGGGAATGCCCGAGGACAATTCCGAGGATGCCGGCTATGGTTGGTCAAGAATGAGAAGAACCGTATGGTAGAAAGGGATTCAGGTATGAGGGAGTTATTAAGACGATTCAGGAAGTCCTTAAGGGACGGTGAATGTGTCATTGGTCCCTTTATGAAAACATGTGATCCGGCCTTCGTTGAAGTGGCGGGTTATGCAGGGTTTGACTTTGCCATTCTGGATATGGAGCATGGTCCTGTATCCGTAAAGGAAATGGAAAATAACATCCGCGCCGCCATAGTATCCGGTCTTGTTCCCATTGTTAGGGTACCGGATTCCAGCGAGACCAGTATTGGCAAAGCTCTGGATATTGGTGCCCTGGGTGTCCAAGTGCCCCAGGTACAAAATGCCCGGCAGGCCCGGGAGGTTATCCAAAGGTCCAAGTTCTCCCCAAAAGGTGAACGGGGCCTATGCCGCTTCGTTAGGGCAGCAAACTATTCTGCCCTGGATCGATATGAGTACTTTGAAAGGGCTAATGAGACTATGGTTATCCTGCAGCTGGAAGGGCAGGAGGCCATGGATAACCTGGATGAGATCCTGGAAGTGGAAGGTATAGACGTCCTATTTATCGGGCCCTATGACCTCTCCCAATCCCTGGGTATCCCCGGGGATGTTACAAATCCCAGGGTAATAGAACAGATGGAATACATCGTAAATAAAGCCAAAGCAAAAGGTATAGTGGTGGGCACTTTTATTGACGAGCCGAATTCGGTGGATTTCTGGAAGCAGGGTGGAGTACAATACTTCTCCTATTCAGTGGATGTAGGCATATTTTTAGACGCATGCAAGAATATCGTAGGATATTTGAGACCCAAAGAGGAGGTATAGACATGTCCAAAATAACAATAAGAAACATAAAAGCGATACTAACGGCACCGGCTGGGATCAATCTTATAGTCGTTAAGGTAGAAACCAGCGAACCGGGGCTATATGGTCTGGGGTGCGCCACTTTTGCCTATCGGGAAAAACTAGTTGCATCCATGGTAGAGGACTATTTAGATCCCCTGTTAAAGGGCAGGGACGTTTCCAACATAGAGGATCTATGGCAGCTTATGAACAACAACTCCTACTGGAGAAACGGGCCGGTAACCAACAATGCAATTTCAGGGGTTGACATGGCCTTGTGGGATATCAAGGGTAAGTTGGCCAATATGCCCCTCTATGATCTTTTAGGCGGCAAGTCAAGGGAAGGTGTTGCAGTCTATCGCCATGCAGATGGCAGAGACCTTGATACCATAACCGAGAATGTCCAAAAGTTCATGGATCAAAACATCAGGCACATAAGGATACAATGGGGTGGATACGGCGGGGATGCAAAAGCCCTTAACAAGCCGGCAGGGGCTCCGGATGGTGTATACTATTGTCCTGACCAGTACATAAGGAATACCATAAAGCTCTTTGAGCATGTCCGGGGAAAGCTGGGGGATCAAATCGAACTCTTGCACGATGTTCATGAAAGGATCCCGCCCATCGATACTATCAGACTAGCCAAGGCCCTGGAACCCTACAGGTTGTTTTTCTTAGAGGACGTACTATCTCCTGAACAGGGGGACTGGCTTAAAATATTGCGTCAACAAAGCTGCACTCCCATTGCAATAGGGGAGCTTTACAACAACCCCAAGGAGTGGGATTATTTAATATACAATAGGCTCATAGATTTTATCAGGGTTCATATCAGCCAGATAGGCGGAATAACCCCTGCCAGAAAACTGGCTATCTTCTGTGAACAATTCGGTATAAGAACCGCTTGGCATGGTCCGGGAGACGTTTCACCGGTGGGTCATGCAGCCAACGTACATTTAGATCTGGTATCCCATAACTTTGGAATTCAGGAATGGGCCGGTATATCCGAGACCCTTCACGAAGTCTTCCCCGGCAGTCCAATACTCAAAGACGGGTATGTGTATGCCAATGACAAGCCGGGATTGGGAATTGATATTAATGAGGAATTGGCTGCCAAGTATCCATGCCAGACAAGGGTAACCCAATGGACCCAGACTAGATTGCCCGACGGAACTCTCTATACTCCTTAATACTATTTAGTGGAGGCGATGACTATGAAAATTCTAGTCACAATGCCAAAATCCGGAGTCAGGGACGGTTTTCTTCCTCCCCGGGTCGTAAAAAAGCTGGAGTCAATTGGGGAAGTTGAGTGGAATGAGACTTCCGGAAATTTCAGCCCTGGGGAATTGAAGGATAGGATTAAAGACGTAGAAGTCTGTATAGCTGGGTGGGGCAGTGCCAGATTTGATGAAGAAGTATTGAAAGATGCCGACAGGCTTAAGGTCATTGCCTATACCGGCGGATCCGTGGCCAACATCGTAAGCGATTATCTCTATGAAAAGGGTATTACCGTGCTAAGCGGTAACGAAATCTATGCTGAATCGGTGGCAGAGGGTGTCCTGACCTATATCCTCACTTCCTTAAGAAGGGTAATCTACTTCCAGAACCAGATCTTTGAGGGAAATTGGCCTCCAACAGAAGCCTGGGATGAAGGAATTTTGGATCAAAGTATTGGGCTTATAGGTTTTGGAGCGGTAGCCAGATATCTTACCAGGATGCTGGAGCCCTTTCGGGTAAAGGTATACGCCTATGACCCATATGTGGACGATGAAGTCCTGAATAGCCATGGGGTGGAAAGAGCTGGTATGGAAGAGATCTTTGCAAATTGCAAAATAATATCAGTCCATGCGGCTAAGACCCCGGAGACCTATCATTTAATAGGTAAGAAACAACTGGAATCCATTCAGGATGGTGGGCTCTTTGTCAATACCGCCAGGGCCAGCATTGTTGATACTGAGGCCCTTATAGGAGAGCTTCTGAAAAACAGGTTTAATGCGGTAATAGATGTATTTGACGAAGAACCATTACCAGCGGATAGTCCTTTAATCGGCTTACCCAACGTGCTCTTACAACCCCATCGGGGAGGACCTACAACAGACAGATGGGAGATTGTTACCTTAAATTTAATAGAGGATACCCTAAGGGTTTTTGCCGGAGAGAAGGCCCGGCTGGAGATAAAAAAAGAGTATGCCATGGCCATGACCCAGTAGTTGGTACATGGGATTTGTGTTTCCCCATCAATAATAAAGAAAGGGGCTGTTGCCAGACTAGATTAACTAGTTTGCTACAGCCCCTTTTTTATATGGTTTCTATAACTGGATAACGAGTAGTAAAGGGTCAACTTAACCTATTGTGCCAGTTCATAATCTTAGGTAATGAGCTATTGATAAGCGGATGACTTGATTGATTTGGTTAAGAAAACTTGGCTTATGGAATACAGAAAAGCCTTAGTGTTCTCCAAATCGATGTCGGAAATAGGGAAGTTCAAAAAATACATTACCATTAACCTTTGTTACATAAAACTATAAATTTACTTTTTTGGAACCTCAACTATACAGTTACTTTTACGATGTTACAGACCGGTCAATAGCCATTAACGGCATATGATTGACTGGCACAACGCGTTAACTTATGAAAGATTCAGTTAATAATAAGAAGTTCCTTCTCAGCAAAATCTAGGCAGGGGATTTTGTTCATGACAAAGATTTATAACATGGATTTGCTGTTTAACCTGTTGGGGGGTAACTATAAGGGGTGTCCCTTCCAGCAGGTGATCGTAGATGTTATCGTAGAATCGTTTTACCGCATGGTTAAAGACTCCGGGTTCCTCAACACTCCATGTTTCCTCGGCCCAGTATAGGGTTTCACTGCAATACATGGGCAGACCCTGTTCGTCCTTGAGGGGGGTCTTAATAAGCTCCCGCCTTGCGGCCACCCTCTCATCATAGTATCTCCATTTAATATGGTTCATACTTCCTTCAAGCCCGCCCCTTGTCCCCTGGACCTTATAGGTATATGTAGGATAAGCATCACAGGAGGAAATCTCTATGTCTATCAACGGGCGGTATGGAGCTGTAAGGATTAGCTTTACGTAGTCCTCTGCATCCCCGAAGGTATTGGCCCTATCCATTTTACAAAATACCTGGGGTATACCGTCATAGTAATCGAGGAGATTAAGGGCTTGATCCAAAGGGTGTGGACCTGTGTTATAGAGGCTGCCGGCAACGAATTCCTGACAGCATTGCCAGTCCCATCTTCTGGCGAAACCATTGAAGTTGATGCTTATCTGTACGATTCTGCCAAGAATTCCGGAATTTATTACATTCTTGACCTTTTCAAAATAGGGTGCGAACCTGGATTGCTGGAATATGGCAAACATCCGCTTATTTGCCTTTGCTGCATCCATCATTGCCTGGACCTCTTCCGGGGTCCTGGCGCAGGGCTTTTCCGTCAGGACGTTGAACCCATGATTTAACAGGTCAATGGTGGTGTGAGCATGCATATGGCTGAAGGATGCGTTAACTACGAGGTCAATGTCGGATCTTCCAAAGAGTTCCTGGTAGTTTTCATAGGTGTCACACCCATATTCCTCTGCTGCTCTGTTTCGCCGATCCTCCAATGCCTCTACAACTGCTACCACCTTAAATCTATCCGGATCCGTTAAGAGGTATTTGCCGTGTATGTCCCTTCCACTACGCCCCTGTCCGATGATAGCCAGATTTAATTTTTTCATATATTGATAACCTCCCTTGGATATGTTTAATAAAGAATTGTCCTCTGCACATGTATGTAAAGTTGATGTTAACAATATGATATATGCCCCTATAGGTTATTGTCAATTATTTTCAGAATATGATATGATTGTATTGCCGGAATTCAGCCTATAACTCTAAAACAGGCAGTTCCCGGCGTGTTTTGAAAAAGAAACGGACCACACTATTTTCCAATATAATGCGGACATGTTATTTGATTTTATTCCTGTAGCATATCAACGATTATTAAGCCGAGGTGAGTGAGATGATCAGACTTAGCGTTACTTCAGATGATGGTCAAGGTCTTCATGAGAAAAGCATTAGGGAGGCCCTGGACCAATCTTTGCAGGAACAAAGGGAAAGCTTGAGAAAGGTTTTATTAATCCCACCGGATTTAACCAGGGCTCATTCCGGGGCTGGGGATATTACCAGGATGTACTACCAGCTTCTTAAGGATGTTTGTCAGGTGGATATTATGCCTGCACTGGGAACCCATATGCCCATGACCCATGATGAAATAGATCTATTCTTTGGAAAAGAAGTCCCTAAGGAATCCTTCATAGTACACAACTGGAGGACGGATGTAGTCAAAGTCGGCCAGGTCCCTGGTCAGTATATATCTGAGATATCCGGAGGGCTTGTGAATGAGCCCATCGATGTGGAGATCAATAAAAGATTGCTTGATAAAAGCTACGACCTAATCATCTCCATAGGGCAGGTGGTGCCCCATGAGGTGGTGGGCATGGCCAACTACAGCAAGAATATATTTGTGGGCTGTGGTGGTATGGATATTATAAACAAGAGCCATATGCTGGGCGCGATTTACGGAATGGAGAAGATCATGGGAAGGGATCATTCTCCGGTTCGAAAGGTATTTGACTATTGCCAGGAACACTTTACCAGGGAGATACCCCTTATGTATGTATTGACGGTGACCACTGCCAAAGAAGACAGGGTGGATATCCATGGGCTGTTTATTGGCAACGATAGATCCCTGTTTGAAGAGGCTGTAAAGCTAAGCCAGGAAAAAAATCTGGAATATGTGGACAGACCCTTTAAAAAGGTCGTGGTTTATTTGGATGAAACGGAATTTAAGAGTACCTGGCTGGGGAATAAATCCGTCTATAGGACCAGGATGGCCATTGGAGATGGCGGTCAGCTTATAGTCCTGGCTCCCGGAGTCAGGCAGTTTGGCGAAGACCGGGAAAACGACAGACTGATACGAAAGTATGGCTATGCAGGCAGATTAAAGGTCCTAGAACTGTTTAAGGAGAATCAGGATCTTCAGGAAAATCAATCCGTGGCAGCACATCTTATCCATGGCTCATCCGACGACAGGTTCTCCATCACCTATGCCCCCGGCCATCTGACCCGGGATGAGGTGGAAAAGGTCAACTACAACTATATGCCCTTAAATGAAGCTCTGGAAAAATATGATCCAAAAAGATTGAAGGATGGATACAATACCCTTGAAGACGGAGAGGAGATCTTTTATATAAGCAACCCGGCCCTGGGGTTATGGGCAGATAGAGGCAAGTTTTGAGGGGGGTTTTAGGCGTGAAAAGGCTCAATAGGCGGCTACTAGAAGAGGGGTTGAACCTTCCCGGGGAAGTAGAAGTTGGCAATCTTGAGACGATGCCAGAGCGGATTATACAGTTTGGTGAGGGCAACTTTTTAAGGGCCTTTATCGACTGGATGGTAGACGAGATGAACAGGCAAGGCCTGTTTATGGGCAGGACTATTGTAGTTCAACCTATACCCCATGGCCTGGTAGATGTCCTGAATCAGCAGGACGGCCTTTATACCCTGCTCCTTAGGGGACTAATTGGGGGACAGATAAGGGAAGAAAAACGGATAATTACATCCGTCAGCAGGGGCATCAACCCCTATGAGGATTGGCAGGGGTTCTTAAAATGCGCTGCCCAACCGGAGTTACGGTTTATGGTATCCAATACCACAGAGGCAGGGATTGCATACGTCAAAGAGGGCATGCCCAAGGACACTTGTTCTGAATCATTTCCCGCGAAGGTAACTGCCTTCCTGTATGCTAGGTTTAAGGCCTTTGAAGGTTCTCCGGACAGGGGTATGATAATCCTTCCCTGCGAACTCATCGATAGGAATGGGGATTCCCTGAAGGAGATCGTATTAAGGTACGCAGAAGAATGGGCACTGGGTAGCGAATTCAGTAATTGGGTCAAAGAACATAACTACTTCCTAAACACCCTGGTGGACCGCATTGTAACCGGCTATCCCGGGGATGAAATAGAAGAACTGAATAGAGAATTGGGTTACGAGGACAGGCTGCTTGATACGGGTGAGCCTTTTCACCTTTGGGTCATCGAAGGGGATAAAAGCCTTTCCAGGGAGTTACCTTTGACCGAAGCAGGACTTAACGTGGTTTGGACGGATGACTTAACACCCTATAGAACAAGAAAGGTCCGGATTTTAAATGGGGCCCATACCATGACTGCACTTATGGCATATCTGTATGGTCTCAATACAGTCAGGCAATGCATAGAGGATGATGTGGTGCTATCCTATATGAAACAGGGATTGTATGAAGAAATATTACCAATTCTGGACTTTTCCCAGGAGGAGAAGCAGGAGTTCGCAGACGCTGTACTGGAGCGATTTAAAAACCCTTTTATAGAACATAACCTTCTTAGCATCTCCTTGAACTCCGTGTCCAAATGGAAGGTAAGGGTTCTGCCTTCACTGCTGGAAAACCTTAATTTAAGGGGTAGTTTGCCAGAAGTATTGACCTTCTCCCTGGCTTCTCTTTTGGTCTTCTATAGAGGAGCCCAAATAAAAGATGGGGCCCTTATAGGGGAGAGGATGGGCAATCAGTATGGGATTCAGGATGATAGGGATATACTGGAGTTTTTCCAAGGCCTATGGGCTGACTATGAAAAAGACGGTGACCTGGGTCTATTATGCGTCAAGGCCCTGGAACAAAAGGGTTTTTGGGATATGGATCTCAATGAGTTGCCCGGAATGACTCAAAAGGTTAAGAAGTATCTTGAAAGAATTTTGGGCATGGGTATGGAAAATGCCGTCAAGGATCTTGTTGGTATCCAGGGATAATGGATTTGTGTAACAGGAAGGTTTAGCGGACTCTTATCCGAATTAATACATAGGGGAGTGGGAAGGGTAGCATGCCGAAAAACAGTATTTTAAGGATTTATAAAAGCGATAGTGTAGCAGTTGCTCTGAGACCTATAAACAAGGGCCAGATATTGGATATAGCTAATAGTAAAATCAAGGCAACAGAAGATATCGGGGTAGGCCATAAGATAGCTGTCCGAGATATAGCAAAGGGAGAGGATATCATCAAATATGGTGCACCCATTGGACACGCCACCATACCTATAAAGGTGGGTAGCCTGGTGCATACCCATAATTTGACTACCAATTTATCCGGTCTGCTTAATTACACCTATGAACCCCAATTCCAAGCCTTAACGGAGCCTGAAAGCCATAATATTCCTACCTTTAGCGGATATTTAAGGCCCAATGGGGACGTGGGGGTAAGGAATGAAGTATGGATAATAAATACCGTCGGATGTGTAAACAAGGTTGCCGAAAGGTTGGTTCACTCGGCCAGGCAGCACTTTAAAGGCCGAAAGGTAGATGGGATACACATTTTTTCTCATCCCTATGGATGCTCCCAGTTGGGGGACGATCACAAAAACACCCAAAACATCCTGGCGGGCTTGGTAAACCACCCCAACGCCGGTGGAGTGCTGGTGCTGGGATTGGGATGCGAAAACAACAACATAGAAGAGTTTAAAAAGGTGTTAAGAAAGCGGAGACCTATTGACAGCAACAGGATTAAGTTTTTAAACACCCAGGATGTAGAGGACGAACAAGTCGTGGGCATGGAGATTCTGGAAGGTCTGGTTTCCTATGCTGAAGGCTTTGTTAGGGAGGAAGTCCCCATATCCAAACTTAAGATAGGGTTAAAATGCGGAGGTTCCGATGCCTTTTCCGGAATCACCGGTAATCCCTTATTGGGTGCTTTTTCTGATGCCCTGGTATCCCAGGGAGCTACCACCATACTGACAGAGGTACCCGAGATGTTTGGTGCAGAAACCATATTGATGAATCGCTGTGTAACGGAAGAGGTTTATGAAAAATGCGTTACCATGATAAACAATTTTAAGGAATACTTTATCCGATACGATCAGGTTATATACGAGAATCCTTCCCCGGGAAATAAAGAGGGAGGAATCACCACTCTGGAGGAAAAGTCCCTGGGCTGTACACAAAAAGGCGGAACCGGGAAAGTGGTGGATGTAGTGGGCTATGGAGACCCGGTAACCGTACCCGGCCTTAACCTTTTGGATGGACCGGGAAACGATATAGTGGCAGTAACGGCCTTGGCGGCCAGCGGTGCGCATATGGTGTTATTTACTACGGGAAGGGGGACACCCCTGGGTGGGCCGGTACCCACAGTCAAGGTTTCTACCAATAGTGAGCTGGCCAAAAAGAAGAAGCATTGGATTGATTTTGACGCCGGTATACTCTTGGAAGATGGGGAGATGGGAGGTGTATCAAGGAAGTTTTTTGAATATATCATCGATGTAGCCTCCGGGAGAATGCTGGCAAAGAATGAGGAGCGGGATTTTCGGGAGATTGCCATATTTAAGGATGGGGTTACACTATGATTTCAAAGGGGTGACTTGATCATGGAGCAATTAACATCCAGGGAAAGGGTAAGGATGGCCCTTAACCACCAGGAGCCTGACAGATTACCAATAACCCCGATCTGGTTCACTACTATCTCGAGAGGAAAACCCAGGTTCACCTTAGGGATCTGGAAAAATATCTTAATGCCGTAGGGGAGTATATTGATGTTATTCAATTTGGGGATGATCTCGGTACCCAGGAAAACCCTCAAATATCGATACAGATGTATAGGGATATGATAAAGCCCTATCACACAAGGCTTTATCAATACGTGAGGAATCATTTTCCCAATATTAAAGTCTTTTTGCATTCCTGCGGGTCTATCTTTGATTTAATACCAGACCTTATAGAGGCAGGGGTTGAGGTTCTAAATCCAGTTCAATTGTCTGCACGCAATATGGATCCAATTAAGTTAAAAAGGGAATTTGGCAACCATATAACCTTTTGGGGCGGAGGGTGCGATACCCAAACTACCCTGACCTTTGGGAGCCTTGAGGATATTAAAAATGAGGTAGAAGAGCTCATAGGAATATTTGCTCCCGGAGGCGGATTTGTGTTTACCCAGGTTCATAATATTCAGGCCGACATATCCCCCGAAAAAATTATGGAAGTCTACAACACTGCGAATCGGGTAGGACGACAGGTATATGCCTCGGCATATCAAATCTAAAAGGGGTTCATTTATAATATGTTGATATCAGGGAGGAGTATGAATTTGACTAATACGTACAAATGGTACACTTGGGCAACTAAGGACAATCAATCCCCTGAATTTTCCAGGGATTCAGCCCATGGGGAAGAAGTACTTAAGATAGCGTCAGGAGGAGAGTACTCTTATGGTAAGTGGTACTGCGAAATTGATGATATAGAGGAAAATATCGCTTACAGGTTCAAGGTAAAATATTACAGCGAATATGTACCGGTTGAAAAAACCAGTATAAGCGCAGTATTCACATGGATTAAAGAGGACGGAGAGTGGTTGGAACGGGGATATATAGATGAAATAGGCGTCGTGGAGGATGGATGGAGGAGCTTGAGCAGGACTATTAAAGCACCCCGTTATGCAGCTTCTCTTAAGATTGAGTTAGCCCTGAAATGGCCGGGGCCTAAGGGTTATGTACTGTGGAAGGAACCCCGTCTGGAAAGAGTTGATGATCCGGGTAAAAGGCCTGTAAGACTGGCTACTACCTATATCGACCCCCGCATCGATACAGATTCGGATATGGAGGGTAGGCTCGCCAGGATATGCAGGCTTGTTGATGAAGCGGGTAGTCAGGGAGCAGACATCATCTGCCTGAGCGAAACCATAAATGAAAGGTTGTTACCCCTGAGTCTTGAGGAGAGGGCTTTACCCATTGATTGCTCCTTTACCCGGAAGATGAAGGAGAAGGCAAGGCAGTACAAGACATATATAATATATTGCTTTTATGAAAGAGAAGGTAGATATACCTACAACACGGCGGTTTTGGTCAACAGGGAAGGCGAGATTGTGGGGAAATACAGAAAAACCCATCTGCCCATGACCGAGGCGGAGGAAGGGGTAATACCGGGAACTGATTATCCTGTTTTCGATACGGATTTTGGAAAAGTCGGGATACTTATATGCTGGGACCAGATGTTTCCTGAGCCGTCCAAGATATTGGCATTAAAGGGAGCAGAAATAATCTTTGTACCCACTGCCGGGGACGGACCGGTACATACAGCGGCCCGTGCAGCGGAAAATGGCATATATATGGTGATATCCGGCATAGACAGGCAGGAGAATTCGCCTTGGATGCCCAGTAGGATCATTAATCCCATGGGAGAGGTTATAGGGCAGGTCGAGGAGGAAGATGAAGGCGTCTGTGTTACGGAGATAGACCTAAACAAGAAATTCTACGCATATTGGTTATCTGCAGGTCCCTGTTACAGCGAGCCGAGGAATATTTACTTAAAAGAGCGGATGAATGGGACATATGATGAGGTTGTCCACGATAAGTACCAATAGGATAACCATAGGAGTAATACTTAAATTGGGCCTATAAAACAGAATAATGTATGGCAATGATAGCCTTGTATTTTACTAAGGGAGGAGCAGTCTTGTCAAATGAATAATATATTGCGTAAACGAAAGCCGGATTTTACCAACCTGCAAAAGGTGTTGGAGTGTAAAAAGCCCGATAGGCCGACCCTCTTCGAGTTATTCATGAACGATTCCCTATATGAGGTATTGACAGGCAGAAAAAGGCCGGATAGGGAGGACGAACTTGAGCATTTAAAATTCGTTGTGGATGCCTTTGAGGCTGCAGGGTATGATTATACCACTACTCATGGATCAAAATTTATGTTCATCGAGGGACAGGAGAAACACAAGGAGACTATCTCCCTAAATGCCCGTGAAGTAATATTTGATGAGAAGAGCTTTGATGAATTTAAATGGGAGGATCCGGAAAACCATGATTACTCCAAATTGGAGAAGATAAGGGATTATCTCCCCCATGGGATGAAACTTGCGGTCATGGGACCGGGCGGTGTATTGGAGAATGTAATATCCTTGACAGGCTACGATAACCTTTGCTACATGCTGTATGATGACCCCGAGCTACTAAAACAGGTATTCGACAATGTGGGGAAAAGGCTGGTAAAGTATTACGAAATAGCTGCTCAGTACGATAGTGTTGGGCTGATAATATCCAACGATGACTGGGGATTCAACACCCAAACCTTTTTGCCCCCCTGGGCTATGAGAGAATACGTCTATCCCTGGCACAAGAAAATAGTGGATACGGCCCATAGGTATAATAAGCCCGTCATTTTGCATTCTTGTGGGTATTATTTAGAGACCATGGAGGATCTAATCTGCCATCTAAAATATGACGGAAAGCATTCCTTTGAGGACAACATCCTAAAAGTAGAGGATTCCTACGACAGATGGAAGGGCAGGATAGGAATTTTGGGTGGTATGGATGTAAATTTTGTAATAGAGTCTTCGGTGGATGAAGTAAAGAGAAGATCCCATAAGATGATAGAGAAGAGCCTGGAGAGCGGCGGGTATGCTTTGGGAACGGGAAATAGTGTACCTGAATATATACCCATAGAGAAGTATTTAGCCATGATTTCAGCTATCCATGATGTGTATTAAAAATAAACAACTCTAAATATAAAATTCATCAGCTATAGATAGATTATTTTCCGTATTGTTTATCCATAGATGAGCATGGGGACTTCCTTATAGATTTGCCGAGAACACTCGTGAATTCATTCCTGAGATGAATCGACAAAGAATTGAATGAATTCAAGAAATACCTAGTTCTTTAATATAAAATGGTATATAATTAAGGCAGAACAGCACCCGGCACAAGGGGGTGAAATCTATGGAATCTTCGCCCATAGGTATATTCTACGGCAGCTCTAAGTCCTTATTGTCTAGTGAAAAACCCGGCCAGACTCAGACAGCCAACCCGGGTTAAAATAGCATAACTAAGTAATTTTAAATAAACGTAAGCTTATGGATTTTTTTGCCTTACAGTGTAGAAGCGATTTGGACACCCCTTGGCTGGACGCAATACAATCTCGTGACTTTAGTCATGGGAGGATCAATGAAAGGAGTATGTATCATGGACGTTTTAGAACGAATAGGTAAAATCGGTTTGGTTCCGGTGGTTGTTTTGGAAAAGGCTTCGGATGGTCCGCCAGTTGCTGCGGCCCTTCGTGACGGCGGGATTCCCATTATGGAGATCACCATGCGTACAGATGCCGGAATTGATGCCATCAAAGCGGTGAAGGCGTCGAATCCCGAGGTTTTGGTCGGAGCAGGAACGGTTCTTACGCTGGACAAGTGTAAGGAATCGGTTGATGCCGGGGCGGAGTTCATTGTAAGCCCGGGATTTAATCCCAAAATTGTCGATTGGTGCGTAAAAAATGACGTTCCGATAACTCCCGGATGCGTTACCCCCACCGAAATCGAAATGGCGCTGGATAAGGGCCTTCGGGTTCTCAAGTATTTCCCGGCAGGCGTCTATGGCGGCATAAAGGGTTGCACTGCTTTGCAGGGTCCCTATAAGTCCATGGGTCTTAAGTTTATCCCTACCGGCGGAATTAGTTTGAAAAATCTCGATGAATATTCCGATAAGGAATTCATCCACGCCATTGGCGGCGGTTGGTTGAGCAATCCGAAGGATATTGCGTCGGGCAACTTTGATGCGATTCGTGAGACGGCAAAGTTATCGATTGCTCAGCTCTTAGGCTTCGAGTTTGCCCATGTTGGAATCAACACGGCTGATGATGACGATTCTAAAAAAGTCGCCGAGGAATTTGATGCGGTATTCGGTTTTGGTGTTAAATATGGCAACAGTTCAAACTTTGCCGGAA
>JAAYRX010000222.1 GCA_012518535.1 Clostridiales bacterium
ACATCATAGCTGGGAACTTCTCAGGAGGCTTGTATGGATAGGTTATTGATCATTGCTGATGATTTTACCGGGGCCTTGGACACCGGTGTCCAGTTTTCCCATATGGGGATAACCACACAGGTTTTTCTCCATAAGGATATGGACTGGGACAATATTGGAAAGAATGTACAGGTGTTGGTGGTGGACACCCAGAGCCGGCATATAGAGCCCCCGGAGGCATACAAAAGGGTATATCATCTCTGCCATGAGGCCGGGAAAAGGGGAGTTAAGTTCTTCTATAAGAAGACAGATTCCACCTTAAGGGGAAATATTGGCTCCGAGATGGCCGCATTGATGGATGCCTGCAAGATAGAAAGATTGCCGTTTATTCCCGCCTATCCCAAGGCCGGCAGGACTACCAAGGATGGGAATCAATACGTGGATGGCATACCCCTCCATAGAACAGTTTTCGCAGGAGACCCCTTGAACCCCATTCAGGCATCCTACATACCAGGCCTTATTAAAGGACAGACGGATAAGGAGATTCACGTTATAAAGACCTCCCATATCAGCCGTGAGCTAAGCATGGATGAGGGGAAGGGCATCTTTGTTTTCGATGCCATGAAAGAAGAGAACCTGATACAGATATCTCATAAGCTAACCAGGAGACAAGATATTATGGGGGTGGCAGGCTGTGCAGGGTTCGCCCCGTATTTGCCCCGAATATTTAACCTTAAACCGGAGATTAAAGAGATAGGTATCGGGGATAGTTTACATAGACCAATACTGGCAGTCTGCGGCAGTGTCAACCAGATGTCCATGTCCCAGGTGGCATATGCTGAAAGGCAGGGTATAAAGAGTCAAGTCATAAGTCCACATAAGTTGGTCCATGACGACTATTTGAACAGCCCGGATTATGAAACCAAGGTAGAGAAGACTGTGCAGGCCCTTATGGACCATGGGTGCTTTATTTTGAAGACCGCTACGGAAAAGGGGGACATAATCCCCCTAAGGGGCCATGGGGATGGACCCGGTGGAGGAAGTACATATAGGATGATCACAGAACTTATTGGTTCCCTTGTCAGGGATATAATGAAGCGTATTGATATAGAGACCTTGATAGTCTTTGGCGGGGATACTGCCCTGGGGATAGTAGAGAAGCTTCATTGCACCGCTATTATACCCAAGACCGAATTGTTGACAGGGATTCCCCTGTCTACCCTGGAGAGCACACTTTTTAAGGGCAACCTGGTAACCAAGGCCGGGGGTTTTGGAAATGAGAGTACCCTTATGGACATAATCGAACAGAGGATAAATTGCAGAAAAGAAGGGATATGAGGATGTTAATTGGCATAACCATGGGAGATGCAAGCGGTATCGGCCCTGAACTTATCTTAAGGGCCTTTAAGGAGGACAGCCTGGAAGGGGACTTTATCGTAATAGGGGATTACAAGATCCTGGATTATTGCGGTAGGCTCCTGAACATAGAAACCCCCTTTAACATAATCCAAGATGTTTCAGAATACAAGGACGGCATGCTGAATATATACGATATGGGGCTGATGGACGAATCCATGCTGGAGATAGGCCAAATCTCAAAGACCAGCGGCTGTGCAGCCTATAGATATGTGGAGCGGGCAACGGAAATGGCCCTGGATGGCCTCATCCATGCCATTGTCACCCTGCCCATGAACAAGGAGGCCACCCGTTTAAGCTTTCCTGATTTTACAGGCCACACCGAGCTCATCGCACAGGTCTGCGACCAGGACAACTACACCATGATGTTGGCATCGGACAGGCTGGTGGTGACCCATGTAAGTACCCATGTCTCAATGCAGGAAGCCATAGCCGCCGTAAAAAAGGAGCGGGTTTTAAAGGTTATAGAGTTAACCCATAATTCCCTTAGCCCCTTTATCGAAAAGCCCAAAATCGCGGTGGCCGGCCTAAACCCCCATGCCGGAGAGGGCGGTGCCTTTGGGAGGGAAGAGATAGACGAGATATTGCCGGCGGTACACTCTGCCCGGGAACTGGGAATAAACGCAGTGGGCCCTGTTTCTCCTGATACGGTATTTTTAAAGGCAGTTAACAAGGAATACCATGCCGTGGTGTGCATGTATCATGACCAGGGGCACATTCCCATAAAGCTATTGGATTTTGAGGGTGGGGTAAATGTGACCCTGGGCCTTAAGGTGATCCGGACTTCGGTAGACCATGGAACAGCCTTTGACATCGCCTACAAGGGCATCGCCTCCCCTGAAAGCTTTGTAAACGCCAATAATTTTGCCCGACAAATGTTAGGATTAGCTTAATTTTCGTCATCGCTAAAACCCATAGTCAGCAGGGTGTATACGAACTTTTAAGTAAAAATCACATAAAATAATCATCAAACGTTTTTCCCTGTCATTATATGGGGTATAATTCATATGAAGCTCTAAAAAGCTTAAAAGGATATCAACAAAATAGCTTAGGCGGAGGTTATTATATGTCATCCAAGGAAGGAACAAGAATTGAACCCAATGTTGAAATAGACAGGGAGGCCATAAGTGCATCTAAAACTGTAGCAGAATCCCGTACAGTTATGTCAAGGATCATGTTACCCAGCGAGGCCAACCCCGCGGGCAATGTCCATGGCGGTGAGATAATGAAGTTTATGGATACCACGGCCTTTGTTACCGCTGTTAAGCATTGCCGCACCAACGTTGTCACTGCCAGGGTGGACGAATTGGAATTTTACCTGCCGATACTGGTGGGACAACTGGTAACCTGCAAAACTCAGTTGGTCTTTGTAGGGAGGAGCTCCATGGAAATAGCAGTCAGGGTTATGGTGGAGGATCTTAAGGTGGACGAGCCCCCAAAGATCGCCCTAACCGCTTACTTTACCATGGTGGCTTTAGATGACGACAATAAACCCACCAAGGTGCCTGAACTGGAACTGAAAACGCCTGAAGAAGAGGCCCTGTTCAGGGAGAGGGAGGAAATTTATCTGGCCAACAAGCGTAAAAGAAATACTATGAAAGTAGACGAGGCTGTACCGCAGAGCTAGGTAGAGAACTTAGTTTAAGAAAGGTAGAGGTGGTATGTGTGAAAAAGGGGATAAATATCTGGTCCTTTAGGAGGGGACTTAGTGCCAGGGAGTATATCCAAATGGCAAAGGACGCAGGTTATGGCGGCATAGAATTCGGGCTTGATGAAACCGGTATAGTGGGACTTGACAGCAGGGACGAGGACATCAGGGAGCTGAAACGGATTGCGGAGGGTGAGGGGATAGAAACCCCCAGTCTGGCCACCGGCTTGTATTGGAGATATCCATTTACCAGCTCCGACAGGGATATTAGAGAAAAGGCCAAATCCATAGCCCGTAGGCAGCTGGATTTGGCCGCCCTTTTAGGCGCCGATACCATTTTGGTAGTGCCCGGCCTGGTAGGGGCTGACTTTATACCGGAAGGCGAGATAACGGAATACGATGTTGCCTACGACCTGGCCCTGGAAGCCCTTGTGGAACTAAAGGACTATGCCGAGGAGGTAAAGGTAAATATAGGGTTGGAGAATGTATGGAACAAGTTCCTCCTGTCCCCCCTGGAGATGAGGGATTTTGTGGACAGGATAGACAGCCCTTACGTTGGAGTGTATTTCGACGTGGGTAACGTGGTAAGCACGGGTTATCCGGAACACTGGATCAAGATCCTGGGTAAGAGGATCAAAAAGGTACACTTCAAGGATTTCAGAGTCAGCGTAGGTAATATAAACGGATTCGTAGACCTTTTGTCCGGCGATGTAAACTATCCTGCGGTGATGGAGCAGTTCAGGAAGGTGGGCTATGACGATTATGTGATAGCAGAAATGGGCGTGTATAAAAACTATCCCGACCAAACCATCTACACCACTTCCATAGCTATGGACAGGATCTTGGGGCTATAATCCATGGGTAGTAAAAAAATTATTAAAGGATTAGCTTAATGCGTTGTGCTAGTCAATCATATGCCTGTAATGGCTATTGAACGCTTATCAATAGCTTATTACCAAAGATTATGAATTTACACAAGGGGTTAACTTAATAAAGGATTAATTTAAGATAAAAGAGGAGGCAATTATATGTTGAAAGTAGGATTAATCGGCATAGGCTTCATGGGAAGGGGCCATCTTGACATCTACATACAGTTGGCAGAGGAAGGGCATCCCGTAGAGCTGGTAGCAATATGCGATATAGACGAAGACAAGTTCCAGGGCAAGTTCCTGCCCGGAAATATCGACGTGGGCAACCAAAAATACGACTTTAGCAAGTACAACCTATATACGGATATTGACGAAATGCTGGAGAAGGAGGAGCTGGACTATGTTGACATTGCCCTGCCTACATACCTTCATGCGGAAGCGACCATAAAAGCCCTCAATAAGGGCATCCATGTATTGTGCGAAAAGCCAATGGCCCTTAACCCCGACGAATGTCAGGCCATGATAGATGCGGCCGATGCCAATGGCAAGAAGCTGATGGTTGCCCAATGCCTAAGGTTCTGGCCGGAATACGAGTACCTGAAAAGGTGTGTGGACAGCGGCGAATACGGCAAGGTAGTCAGTGGATATTTCTTCAGGGGAGGGACTACGCCCAAATGGTCCTATAACAACTGGCTCCTTAAGAAGGAAAAGAGCGGTGGGGTGCTCCTGGACCAGCACGTCCATGATGTAGATACCATCAACTGGCTTTTCGGCACACCCAGGAAAGTATCAACGATGGCCAGGAACGTATTCCCCGAAAGCGGCTATGATGCGGTTTCCACCAACTATATATACGATGACATGGTTATAAACGCCCAGGATGATTGGACCATCAACAGCACTGACTTTGGATTTGAGATGACCTTCAGGGTAAACTTCGAAAAAGCTACCCTCATATACGAAAAGGGCAAATTGACTGTCTACCCCCACGAGGACAAATCCTTTACGCCGGAACTGGAAGAGGGATCGGGATACTACAGGGAGATCAGGTACTTTATTGATGCCCTGATCAAGGACACTCCCATAGAGACGGCAGACCCATACAGCACCATGGAGACCATAAGGATAGCCAATGCCGAGGCGGAATCCGCTGACAGGCAGGGGGAATTTGTGGAGCTGTAAGCAAATTGCCATACCATGGTTAAGACCTTAATTAAATTATAGGGGGTGTTAGTTTATGTATAAGCTGGATATAGGGGTAATAATATCCCTGGAGAAGGTACTGGAGTCCGGGGTACGGGAGATTAAGGATCTGGGACTCAATGTCTGCCAGCTAAACGGGTGGAAGAGCGAAAACTTCACCGAAGAGAACGCCGAGAAGGTCAAGGGGATGATGGAGGATAACGACATTAATATCTCCAGCCTGTGGGTGGGTTGGCCCGGTCCAGCCATTTGGGATTTTATTGACGGACCTTCTACCCTGGGTCTGGTACCCAAGGAGTTTCGATTTGAAAGGATGAAGGCCCTTAAAAAGGGTGCGGATTTCGCAAAACTTCTGGGCGTCACCGATATTACGACCCATGTGGGCTTTATTCCGGAAAACCCTTCTACCACCGAGTACATGGAGACCGTGATGATAATAAGGGATGTTGCCAGGTACTGCAAGGATCTGGGCCTGTACTTTAACTTTGAGACAGGCCAGGAAACTCCCATAACCCTGCTCAGAACCATCCAGGATATCGGGCTTGATAATCTGGGTATAAATCTGGATCCTGCAAACCTCTTGATGTACGGAAGGGGCAACCCCCAGGATGCGGTGGATATGTACGGGGATTATATAAGAGGAGTACACGTAAAGGACGGGCTCTATCCCACCGATGGACACCACCTGGGCAATGAAACGCCTGTAGGGGAAGGGATGGTGGACTTCCCTGTATTGATAGAGAAGTTGAGGGAACATGACTACAAGGGCGCCCTGATAATCGAAAGGGAGATATCCGGTCCCCGGCAAAGGGAGGATATCCTCAAGGCCAAGGAGGTACTCCTGGGTATATTACAAGGGATCCCCAGTTTATAGTCTTTAAGCTATGCAGATTAAGACCGATGAGGAATGGGCATTTCTCCCATACTGGATAAGGGATAGGCAATTTGAGAAAACATGAATAACGGGGCATGATTAATTCCCCTTAGGCAGGAATAGTTGAATGCAGCGTAGAATAAGGTATTTGGAAGGGGGGAGTTACATGTGGAATCCTGATAAATATTTAGAGAATTTATATGAAAAGAATAGGCCGAAGTTTAAATTTGACGTAAGGCATATGGATGAGTACACAAGATGGAGGGACGGGTTGAGGGAGATCTTTGCCCGGGATCTGGGTGGATTTCCCAAACCGGAGGTTGACCTTAGTCCAACCGTTGTTGAAGAGAGGGAATACCCGGATTACTTGATGCAGCGAGTGGTATACGCTGGGGATGTGGATCTTCCCATACCCGCATACCTCTTAAAGCCAAAGAACGCATCCGGGAAGTTGCCTGCCGTGGTAGCCTGCCATGGGCACGGTTACGGGAGCAGGGAGATTGTAGGACTTAATCCTGATGGGACAGATAATACAGGTGAACCCAGCTATCAAAAGAACTTTGCCCTGGAGCTTATGAGGAAGGGGTTTATAGTAATAGTACCGGAGCTTTTAGGCTTTGGGGACAGACGGCTCAAGGAGGACCTGGACAAAGAGCCCAATGAGAGCTCCTGCCATATGATATCCACATATCTGCTGATGATGGGTAAGACCATGGCGGGGTTTAGGGTAAATGATGTTATGCGCTCCATTGACTATCTGGAGACCAGGGAGGATGTGGATCCCGATAGGATTGGCACCATGGGTATATCCGGTGGAGGCCTTGTATGCAGTTTTGCCGCAGCGTTGGATACCAGAATCAAGGCAGCGGTTGTCAGCGGGTACACCAATACCTTTAAAGACAGCGTTATGTCCGTCTTTCATTGTGTGGACAACTTTATCCCGGGTGTGGTCAATCATGCGGAAATGCCGGATATTATCGGGCTTATAGCCCCCAGACCCCTGTTGGTGGAATCAGGATCGGATGATCCGATATTCCCCATAGATGCGACCAGGGAAGCCTATGAGAAGATCAGGGCAATATATAGATTTCTCGACGCAGAGGACAAGATTGATTCTGATTTCTTCCAGGGAGAGCACGAGATTTCGGGTCGAAAGGCCTACGATTGGCTGGTTAAGTGGTTGTAAGAGCCAAAGTATGCTTGTCTAAGATTGGCGAAAAATTTGGAGAAAAATAGGGAATTTAAATCCATTTAGTCGTTTACATACAAGTAATAGTGTAGTATAATAGTAAAGCACACCATATAATGTATATTGTGCTTTACTATTTTATTTTATCAGAAACCCCTCTGTTACGGGGAATTCATGACTTGTACATAATATTAGACTTACAACTGCAGGACTAATCTACAATACCTTATTTAACTCATTGTGCTAGTTCAATAACTTATTGGTTAAGATAGGTAATGGCTATTGAAAGTTAAGTACTTCTCTGTATAGGAGGATGGCTTATTCCGGCGATTTCCAAATTACATCGGGAAGCTGCGTTCAATAGTCATTACCGACATTTGTCCGACTGGCACAAAAATCAAAACTACACTATTTATAGGGGGAAGGCTATGAAAACCATTGATGACCTGATTGTAAGAAGGTTTACCAAGGAGCTGGAAGGCGACAAGGATCGGACGGTGTACGATCTCTTCCAATGGAAAAGGGTAGATGTAATTATAAAGGACTATCGGACTAATGAAATAATTCATGATATGAGGAATCTGGAATTTCCAACCCATTATTCACAGAACGCTTGTGACATCATCGCCAGCCACTATTTTAGAAAGGCGGGGATAAAGGACCACATAGGCCATGAGAGCAGCATGCGCCAAGTTGTCCACCGCATGGTATCTTTTTGGGTTGGATCCCTGGAAGATGAAGGCATGGTTCAGGGGGAAGAGCAAAAGAAAATTCTCTACGATGAACTGGTCTACCTGTTATTATCCCAGTCCTTTGCACCCAACTCACCCCAATGGTTTAATACCGGCCTGAAACACGCCTATGATATAGCCGGAGAACCCAGCGGTCTGTACTATTATGATCCGGACAAGAAGGAAGTAGTGGCGAGCAAGGACCAGTATACAAGAACCCAGGCATCCGCCTGTTTTATTATCTCCATCGAGGATAAGCTCATGGGGGATAAGTCCATATCCGAACAGTATGTCACCGAGACCAAGCTCTTTAAGGGAGGGTCCGGTACGGGCACCAATTTCTCCACCCTGAGGGCGGAGGGTGAGCGGCTATCCGGTGGCGGTGTATCCTCCGGTCTGTTGAGCTTCCTAAAGGGCTTTGACAGGAATGCAGGGGCCATTAAATCCGGTGGTACCACCCGAAGAGCGGCCAAGATGGTAATCGTAGACGATAATCATCCGGATATTATGGATTTTGTTAATTGGAAGAGGATGGAAGAAGAAAAAGTCCGCGCCCTGGGTAAGATGGGTTATGATATGGACTTTAACGGTGAAGCCTATAACACGGTTTCCGGCCAGAATGGCAACAACTCCGTCAGGCTGTATGATGAGACCATGAAGAAGATCATGAACCTGGATGAGGATCCCGATGCCGTTATAACCCTAAAGGGACGGGTAGACCCAAGCGTCAATAAGGACCTTAAGGTGAAGGAACTTTGGGATGCCATAAATGAATCCGCCTACTCCTGTGCTGACCCCGGGCTTCAATTCCACGACAGATTCAACCAATGGCACACCTGCCCTGCCGGGGAAGACGGTGAAACCTGGGCCAAACACAACCAGATAAATGCAACCAACCCCTGTAGCGAGTATGCCTTCCTGGATGACACCTCCTGTAACCTGGCATCCATCAACCTCTTCAACTTCCTGGATATAGAAACGGGTCAGTTTAAGGTAGAGGACTTTTTGCATACCGTAGCCCTGGTACAGTTGGTGCTGGAAGCCTCTATACATTGGGGGCAGTTCCCCACAAAGCATATTGCCAGAAAAACCCATATGTTTAGGACAACGGGACTGGGTCCGGCCAACCTTGCCTCTCTGATTATGTCCTGTGGGTACTCCTATGACTCCCATGAGGCCAGGACCATGGCTGCCTCCATAATGGGAATGATGACCGGATACTCCTACTATGTATCCTCCCTGATGGCACAAAAACTGGCTCCCTTTGAGAAGTACGATATAAATTCCCAGCACATGCTTAGGGTTATTCGGAATCACGGAAGGGTGGCCGGCGCCAGGGATGACGACTATGAGGACCTTAGCTACAAGCCCATGGAAGTAGACCATGAAACCCTGACAGATCTCGGATGGGACAAGGTCAGCTCTGTACTGAAAAGGGTATGGAACATGGCCTACGACAGCGGTGAGAAGAACGGGTATCGCAATGCCCAGGTTACGGTGGTTGCCCCCACCGGTACCATATCCTTTGCCATGGATTGCGGTGCAACATCCATCGAGCCCTTCTATGCCCATGTAATCTATAAGAAGCTGGCGGGCGGGGCCTCCATGGTCATGGTAAATCCGGTGATTGAGACTGCCCTGAAGAGACTGGGCTACCCGGAGGAACAGATAGATGGGATCCTGGGCTATATTCTGCGTAAGGATAAAAACGATTTCATAATAGATGGTAAGATAGAGGGCGCACCCTATCTGAAACCGGAACATTACCCCATATTTGATACCGCCGGCAAATGCGGAACCGGAGAGCGGGTCATTTCTCCCGAAGGCCATGTACTTATGGTGTCGGCCATCACCCCATTGATTTCCGGCTCCATATCCAAGACGGTCAACCTGCCCAATTCGGCTACCAGGGAGGATATCGAAAGGATCCATCTGCTGGCCTATACCACCGGTACCAAGGCTATAGCCATATATAGGGACGGTTCCAAAGCCAGTCAGCCTCTGACATCCTCCATAGAGAATGGAGAGGGAAAAAACCTGGAGGATATGAACTATCAGGAGCTTCTTGATATGGCAAAGGCCGGCAGGGAAAGGGTGGCCGTCAGAAGAAAGGCCACAGGAAGAAGGCCTGGATTCACCCACAGTGCCAAGATAGGGGATATCGAACTCTATGTAACCGTTAACTTCTATCCGGATGGCAGGATAGCAGAGCTCTTTATCTCTACCGACAAGGAGGGTACCGTTGTAAAGGGCTTGTTGGCTTCCCTGTCCAAGGCCATATCCAACATGCTGCAATACAATATCCCTCCCCAGGAGATTGCCAGGATGCTCAGGGGACAGCAGTACGAGCCATCGGGCTTTGTCAGCCGTCATCCCTATATCAAACACGCATCATCCATATCGGATCTGGTAAGCAAAATCATCGACATCGAGCTGGGGAACTTCTCAAGATGTGAGGCAAAGCCCGGCATGGATGGGGATGTACTGTCAGCCAGGGATCTGGTCAAAACTCCAAACAATCCGGCACCGGCTATGGTGGAAAACAGCAGCTATCAGGATCAGGAGGATGAACTGGGCGAGCGGATCTATGGTGAGGTTTGTGCCAATTGCGGCAGTATCAGGCTGAGAAGGAACGGCACCTGCAAGGTATGCGAGGAATGCGGTGCTACTACGGGCTGCTCCTAAGTTGAGGGCATCATATTTTAGCCTCTGCGGAAATAATATGGTTAATGCAACGAATATGACTAATATTCAAGTAAAATGGAGTGATGAAAGATGAACGAAACCCTGAAAACCTTAAAGGAGAGAAGGAGCATCCGCCAGTATAGGAAGGAGCAGGTAAGCCAGGAGGATTTAAATCTCATCCTTGAGGCCGGAACCTATGCTCCCAGCGGTATGGGCAGACAATCAGCTATTATGGTAGTGGCGCAGGAACCGGAGCTGGTCCAAAAACTTTCCAGGCTCAATGCAAGATTCACCGGTGATCCCGATGGGGATCCCTTCTATGGGGCGCCGACTGTAGTGGTTGTCCTGGCAGACAGCGACGTAAATACCCATATAGAGGACGGGAGCCTGGTAATGGGAAATCTTATGAACGCCGCCTACTCCCTTGGGGTAAACTCCTGCTGGATCCACAGGGCAAGGGAGATGTTCGAAACCCCTGAAGGAAGGGAGCTTCTCAAGGAGTGGGGGATTGAAGGCAACTATGTAGGTATAGGAAACTGTATCCTGGGATATTACGACGGGGAATATCCGGAACCAAAACCCAGGAAGGAAGATTTTGTTATAAGGGTATAGAGTGCCGCTTCTCCGGCATGGATTGAAAAAGCAAACATCCCTGGGATCTCCGGGGATGTTTGCTTTTTATAAGTATTATAGCTATTGTAGGCATACTATAGATAAGCTGGAAACAGTCAGATCCTGCCTTAATAGAATAATAAGCCTGTTTTATCCTGTTATGCCGTCAAAACCGCATGGGCTTCTTTCAGTTTTTCAATAATGGATATATGCTGTGGGCACTCGGATTCGCATTGTCCGCATTCTACGCAGTTGGATGCGTCCTTGCCGTCATCAATAAAGGTCTGGTAGCGATCCTTGTACTCCTGCGACTCTTCAAAGATGGAATAGTCATTGTACAGGGCGAAGGTACCGGGGATGTCTACCCCTGAAGGACAGGGCATGCAATAGTCACAGGCGGTGCATCCGACCTTGATCTTGCTTTCGTATTGGGCCTGTACCTTCCTGACCAGCTCCAATTCTTCATTGGACATGGAATTGGCTACAGCTTCATCCTTACTGAATATTTCCAGATTGTCCTTCAGCTGTTCCATGGTGCTGACGCCACTGAGGATTACAGCGATTTCCGGGAAATTATAGAGCCATCTGAACGCCCATTCTACAGGAGAGCGCTTTACCTCAAACTGATTCCATAGTTCGGCTACATCCTTGGGAACATTATTGGCCAGTTTACCGCCCCTGAGGGGTTCCATGATTACAACAGGTATGCCCTTGGATCCGGCGTAGCGCAATCCCTCCAGCCCTGCCTGGTGATTTTCATCCAGGATGTTGAGCTGGATCTGGCACATCTTCCAGTCATAGGAATCGACGATATCTTTAAATACCGGCAGTTCATCGTGGAAGGAAAAGCCGGGATATTTTATCTTACCGGATTCTACTGCCTTGTCGAGGAAATCCAGTACGCCCAGTTCCTTTATCTGTTCCCATCTGTCCTTTGAGAGGGAATGAAGCAGATAGAAATCTATGGTTTCGACTTCCAGCTTGGCCAATTGCTCATCCAAAATCCTCTCAAAATCTTCATAGGAATTGGTTAACCATACAGGCAACTTGGTTGCTATTTTAACCTTTTCCCTATACCCGTCCTTTAAAGCCCTGGCTACCAACGGTTCGCTGGCCCCGCCATGATAAGGGTAAGCCGTATCAATATAGTTTACCCCACTGTCAATGGCGTGACGGATCATTTTTATGGCTTCTTCCTCGTCGATTTTTGTACGATCCGTGGTACCATCCGGCTGTACCTTCAGAGGCAATCTCATACATCCAACTCCAAATGTAGATACATCAA
>JAAYRX010000223.1 GCA_012518535.1 Clostridiales bacterium
ATTATATGCATTTGCAACCGACCTTGCAGAACCCTGGAAACAAATCGCAGAACCTTCCGGTTTGTTCTTAGGACCATTGGGAACAGAACGTGTAGGTGATGTTTCCAATGTGGTATTTAGCAATGGTGCCATCGTCAATGACAAAAACGAAGTATTCATATATTATGCTTCAAGCGACACCAGGCTTCATGTAGCAACCACCACAATCGAAAAACTTACTTATTATGTTTTCAATACACCCAGTGACCCGCTTCGTTCCGTAGATTGTGTAAAACAGAGATGTGAGCTAATAGAAAAGAATCTTGCGTATTTAAAAGGAAATAAGTGATAATCCAATCACCAAAGGTATTGAATACCCTATTATCTATTTGTAATCCTTGGGTTTTATGGTAAAGCTCTCAATCAGTATCACTGAAAATAAACATGTATCCAATAAAATAAATCCTTCATAATCTACTTATCGTGTAGATTATGAAGGATTTAATCTTTTCATCCTTATCCCTTTATCTCATGCTTCCGCCGAAAACCCCTTATATAGTCCTCTTAGAGTCCCTCTCTCTCATACCTGGGTTCAACATAGCTCTTGTTATACTCATTCCCTCCCGGGAAGTTGGCACTCTTTAAGACTCCTGGGACCTTGCCCTTTTTCATGAGTTCTTCCACCACTACCGTGGTTACGCTCCATAGTATGAAGGCAGCGGACAGGCCGGATGCAGCACACATTCGAGGCTCCAAACCCTCCACCTCCATCATGGCTTCAGCTGCAGGAGCGCAATTATCTATTACCACATCGGCCATCTCATAGAGCTTCAGACCGCTGGAGTGAGGGCTGTCTACGGTTGTGGCATAGGACATGGAGGTGACCACGATAATCTTCATTCCCCACTTTTTCGCCTCATAAGCCAGGTCCACAGCGCTAAAGGACCGGCCGGAGACCGAACCTATGATAAAGACATCCCCGGGCCTTGCCCCTGATGCCTTAAGGGCATATGCTGCCAATCCTTCCATGGAGGTATCCAGATCATCCCGGTTCCGCTTTCTTACCGGATTGTCCACCATGAGATTGTACTTAAACTTCTTGTACAGGATCAATCCACCTCCACGATAGATCAGTTCCGAGTCGATAATATGCCCGGTATCATGAACATGTACACAGGCCCCTTTATCAACTGCATCGGCTATTAATTCGCCGGCTTTTATTATGTTCTCCCGCTGGGTAGACTTGACCCTGTCATATAGGGATTCAATTTCTTTCCAATACCTATCCATTAGCATGGCGTCATCCTCCTGACTTTATTTTTTATGCCCCATGTAGAAAATGTTGTTCTTGTACCGGGCCAGCATTTCCTTGTTGTGAGCATCTCCCCGATCCAGGTTTGCAGATACAAATACGGGGGGGACGGCACCGGCCTCGGTCATCAAGGCCACCGTCTGAGCCATCATGGCATTGAGCATGGCAGCGCCAACTGCCGTGGATGTCGGGGCTACCTTTTCCGGAACTCCGGGTATGTCCAGGGCTGCATCCCCCAGACATCCGCAATTGTCCAGGACCAAATCTGCAACTTCATATAGATTCTTGCCGCTGGGATGTCGGG
>JAAYRX010000224.1 GCA_012518535.1 Clostridiales bacterium
CTTTCTATATATCCAGGACATAGGTACATTATAGAAGGGTATTTATACCTATAAAGAATGGGAAACGCATGAGTGTAATAATCTTTATATCCATCATCAAAGCTTATTACAATATGCCGCCCCACTACCGCATCGTTTGATATCATAGAATATGCTTCTTTCATTGAGATGACATTGTACTTTTTCCTATATAGATAGTCCATATGCCAATTAAAGCTAGCCTTAGTTACCGCCAGCTCTTTCTTTACATCGTCATCCACTCTATGATACATCAAAATGAGAATCTCATCTCTGGGTCTAAATAGAACAGCGTGTATAATACCCAAGGGTAGCAAAAGGTATTTAATCATAGTCCTCAACAAAAACAACATAAGCTTACCTCGTTATACCCTTGAGCTCATTAAAGGACAACCTACCAAGCCATTTTGTAAGTCGTAAACGCTGGAACTTATTAAAACCTGTGTTTTTTGCAAGACCCATGAGATAAGCATTTCTGCTCTTTATTGCTAAATAACATCGTCTGTTTCCTAACCCCTTCAGATATGATAGGACTGAGTTTAGTGATCCTTGGCTGATCCTGCTTCCCTTATGGTTAGTATGATGCTCATATATGAAGGCAGAATCCTTATTCATTTTCCAATTAAAATTAAGCTCTGGAATCTTAATACTGAAAATATCAATCCAATAACAATGTATGAATTTCCCGTCACATACCAGGATACACCTATCCCCATCTAAAAACCTTCTAAGGACTTCCCGTGGTTCCACCTTCATTATATCCGTTAGTAGCTCCAGCCTATCCACAAATGCCTCCTCTGTTGTAAATGCGCCATAATCTGCTTCGTCCTGGTTTTTCAGCCGCTTATATAATATGTGGTAGTCATACCTACTATAAATATGTGTTATAAGCCCTATAGTCTTACTTTTTAGCCAGCCATGCCCTCGACTTAAAGCCTTTCTTGCATTTCCGGGATAGAGCAATAGTTTAAATTTACCTAACCTGTATTTTACAAAGTTATAGATTCCTGGTTGTTTCTTTAGAAACTGCCTCAAACTCCACGTCAATCGGCGAAATTTAAAAATTAATCTTGCAAGCATACCATCATTTGAGAAAATGAAGCTAATAACATCGGTTTCATCATCTGTCCATGCTGCCTTGTAGGGCTCATGCCCAACACCGAAGTCAAATACTTTGTAACCTTTTTCGAAGCAATCTTTAATTTTATACCTCAATACCAACTCTCCCGCGCTAAACATGGCGAAATTATCATCATGCCCTATTCGATAAAATGTATAGCGATCTTTGTATGTGAAACCATAGATAAAGGAGATTAAGCTACCGCTTAATTCAATGACATCTACACTGGTATCAAATAGCAATTTATCAGACATTGCCAATTCCTTGAAAAATTCTCTGGTTTTGCCCTTTGAGAATTTACTAGACCCGATCTTTCTTTGCCACCTCTTATCGTGGATCTCGAATACTCTATCTATATCGCTTTCCCTTCCGGCAAAAGGCCTAAAGGATAGTTCCCCCAACCTTGCCAGTCTTCTTTCCTTACGTTGCATGGTACGAATACTACTGCGACGAAATCTAGTAGCTACATAGTCATTATAATCCTTGCTATTTAATACTAGAAAATAGCATTTCAGACTTGGTTCTATATAGTTCCTTTGTGCTTTGTCCATATAGTTTTTAATTATACTGAATTCATCGGTGTCTTTGAAGATCCCGTGTATATTAATAATATAATTCCCTTTTAGATCCATAAGATAATCCAGGATGCTTTCTATGACGATACACTTGTATCCGTTCTTTATGGTAAATCCCATATAGCTGGTTTCATTACCCCCAATAAACCTTATCTCATCATATCCCCTGGCAGGAACCTCCATTAAAGGGCAAAAGCCCAATATCCTATTCCCTTCTTTGACTATAAGGAATAATAGTCTGTTCCCTTGCCCATGATACTTCCACCACAGATGAAGCCAGTCAAAGGTCATAAATACTATGTCACAATTGTTTTCTACTAAAATACTATCCCATATAGCTCTAAACGGTATTACCTCATTCCAATTCCTAATCGCTTTTATCTCCAGTTTTACCCACCTCCACCCTTACGACGTCTGAAATAATACCATGGTAGTTGCAATTAGCTGACCTCAACGGTACGTTGGGCTTATACCTGGCACCTGTTTAACTGATCGCAAATCATCACTTACAATGTCGGGAGCGTCTATTTGACTCATCATAATATTGGCCATACTTAGGCCTATAAAAAACCATAAATGTCTCCAGTGTATTGTATCTATGACAATGCTATTAATCAGGATACCCGTGAAAATAGCAATCAAAGAAGCCGGCGTAATAACAATATACGTTCTTTTCTGCAAATGGTGTCTAGCTAATTCATACATAATAATAGCAAGCAAGCCAAGGAACAAGAGAAGTCCAATTATACCGTTTTCCATGGCGAGTTTAATATAAAGATTATGTGCAGAGAATACCGACCCGGTATATCTCAATACATAGTATTCGAACTGACCCGGCCCGTACCCAAAAATGTTTATAGAGGCCATGGCAATGCCTTTTATTTGAGTCTCGAATCGATCCCTATCATATGTCTGAAAGTTTATCCTACTTAATAAGTATTCTCTGTACTCGTAAGGAATTATAGTACTCCATATGGTGTATATAACTATCATTATCAAAAAACCATAGTAAACAATTTTTTTAAGGTCAGAGCCACGAAGGTGTATTTTTTTTATGTTCAATGCAAGATATACCAGCAAGCAAACACCCATATTCAACCAAGCACCTCTTGAGAAGGAGAGGATAATCCCAAAAAGATTTATAACTATAAGGACAATACGGATCCAAGCAGTGCGACAAAAGATTTTTTTTCTCCAAATATCTTCTATAAGCAAGATAACAGCTGGGACCAAAAAAGGGCCAAAAACGTTGGGATCTTTAAAAAGAGCCATTACTCTATACCTGTCGTACATCAATAATGATGGTAGTAATCCTATATAGCCCATAAGTCCTAAGAGAGCGGAAATTGTGCTGGAGACTACATATGCTCTTAAAATGTCCTTGATATTATCCCAGGAAATATACAATAATAAATAATAACTATAAGCAATTAGATAGGTAGTGATGAGGTGATATCGTATACCTGCCATCTTCTCATGGGCAATAAACAACTGTAGTGTGCCGATTAAAGTATAGAGTATGGGAAATAAGATCATAGGGGTTGTATGGCTCATCCTGTGGAATCTTAAGTGGCCAGCAATTACCCCAGCCAGCAAAAGGAATATGAATATCACATCGCTAGGTGCAGGTTCAAATCTTACCATGGACAAGAGCAATATGTTCAAAATAGCAACCCAATGATATCTAAAGACAAGCAATGCACTAAATACACATATCCCTATTATTATAGATATATATAAGAAGCCGTCACCCCTTAGAATGGTAGATAGCCCAGCGATTAGAGCTGCTACAATAAACATCGCTATAATTTTTTTATCAAAGATTTTTGTTTCGTCTATACACCCCTTCATATTCTTCTACCATCCTGTCCTTCGAGAATTTTTCCATTGCCTTCTGTCTGGCTGCCTTGCCCATTTTTATCCTCAAATCTTTATCCAGTAATAGGATAGATAGTTGGTCTGCCCCATTTTTTATATCAAATCCATCCAAAATCAGACCATCTGTACCATGTTCTATAATTTCCGGAACTCCACCGACGCCACTACAGACCATGGGGTTTCCCAGCGAACATGGCTTCTATAATAACGACCGGTAACCCCTCCCACAAGGAAAAGAGAGTAACGACATCCATGTCATTAATTAGCTCCCTAGCGTCTGTACGTGTCCCCAGCATAAAAACATGATCACTAATTCCAAGATATTTTATAAGATCATTACATTTATCACGAAAGGGCCTATCCCCAATAATAACCAATTTAACCCTGTGCCCCTGGTTTAAGATTTCATTAAAAACCCGGATAGTATATAAGGGCTGTTTCGGTTCCCGAAGTCGCATTATAGACCCAACTATGAGTACATCCTCTTCGATATTGAGTTCAGTGCGGAGTTTACCAACCGTAGTAGGTGCCTCGTCTATACCGTTATAAATAACAGCGGATTTTTCTGGCCTTAACCACCCCATTTTAATTCCTGTTTCTCTGTGATATTTTGATACGCATAAGCACATAGTGCACCTCTTACCGCTAAATCTTTCAGCTGAACCCAGTAACTTTTGAAGCCACTTTGGCTGATACTCGTTAATGCCCCAGCCATGTACAGTAAAATATATATTTTTAACACCTGCCAAATAAGCCGCCAGTCTTCCCAGTATACCCATTTTGGAGCTGTGAAAATGGACTATATCATATTTGTTTCTCCTCATAATTCTATATAGTTTTATAAAGGTCGATATATCATCGATAGGCGATATTTCCCGTCTGAGCTCGGGTATCCCGATGATTTCCACATCTATGCCCTTTTGTAGCCTTACATCCCTCACCCATTCTACTAACTCTCCACCAGGATAGGTTATAAGGGTTATGTTATACACACTCCTCGGCAAGGAGGATATAAGGTCGTATACTACCTTTTGTGCTCCTCCCATCTCCGAAAGTGTTATACCCATAAGCAGTTTAAAAGGTTTACCTGCATTCATAATCTTGCCTCCTAAATATAAATCTTGATGGCTATAGCGACCATTAGGACCATTATTATTAGTGCAAGAATTGTTAGATTACCTACTGCAATTACAATACCTAAAACACCGGCAAGAATAGCCCAAAAGTATAATATTGATGCTGCCGTAACTGGTGAATAGCCTTTATCTGTTAGTTTGTTGTGGAAGTGACCGGTATCAGCCTTCATCAAACTATACCCTCCGGTTGCCCTTCTTACCATACTGCTCCATGTCTCAAATATGGGCACAGCTAGTATTATGATAGGAACAAATATGGAAGTACTTCCTCCGTCTACATTTATATACATAATTGACAACAGGGACAGTAAAAAGCCTATCAACAAGCTCCCCCCATCACCCATAAAAAGTTTGGAAGGATGAAAATTATATATTAGGAACCCAAGGATACTACCCATAAGAATTAAAGACACATGGTTCAATAGCCCATAACCAAATATCATAAAAATTATTGAAAAGGCCGAAATGGCAATAAGTGAAATACCGCTTGCCATCCCGTCAAGCCCATCGATTATATTAATTGCATTCGTAATGCCGACAATCCATA
>JAAYRX010000225.1 GCA_012518535.1 Clostridiales bacterium
TCCGCTCCCTCTTTCGTGGGCATCTCAACAAATATCCTTAGAAGGGGCTCTGTTCCGGAAAACCGGAGCACCAGCCAACCCTGATTCTTAAAATAGATCTTTAGCCCGTCCCTGTAGCTGATTTCCTCGATGTTATAGGGGAAGGAGGGTAGTTTTTTATCCTCAAACAATAGCTTGGAGATTCTGACCTTGCTCTCCATGATAAATTCTATATTTCGCTCGTCAAAATAGGTATAACCAAACCTTTGATGGATTCGATCCATGAGCTGGGAAATGGACATTCCTGTAACGCTTATCATCTCGATCATCAGTCCCGCTGCCATGGTTGCATCCTTGCCCATTATATGACCCCTTATGGTAAGACCACCGCTGCTCTCACCGCCGATTACAGCATCATACTTATCCATGGCTGCGCTGATATGTTTAAACCCTACAGGTACTTCATGGCAGGTTTGTCCATATGCCTCGGCTATTCTGTCCAGGATATTGGTTGTGGCTATATTTCTTACGACATCACCTTTCCAGACCTTATGTTCTAAGAAGTAATAGTATAGGAGGCATAGTATTTTGTTAGGGTGTACATATTCTCCCCGTTCATCTATTATACCCAATCTATCGCCATCACCATCGGTGCCCAAACCAAGATCATAGCCCTGTTCCGGCACCAGGTTGGATAGGGCCTTTAGGGTATACGAGGTAGGAGAGGGTATCCTGCCCCCAAACAGGGGATTATGTTTTGCGTTAATAATGTCCACCTGACAGCGCATGATATTCAATACCGTATTAAGACTTATCTTGGATGCACCGAACATGGGATCAAAGAGCACCTTTAAGCGCATTTTTGATATGGTTTCTATGTCCAATATGGATATGATGCTATCGATATAATCGTTAAATGGATCTATTATCTCTATAAGACCTTTCGCGATGCCAACATAAAAATCCAAGGTATTAACATCCCTTAAGTCAATCCTTGCTATCCGTTCTTCGATTCTGTTTGTCAATTCCTCATCTGCATC
The DNA here is from genome assembly GCA_012518535.1 of Clostridiales bacterium. Taxonomy (GTDB): domain Bacteria; phylum Bacillota; class Clostridia; order Caldicoprobacterales; family UBA3941; genus UBA3941. The sequence continues at coordinate 1,020 of JAAYRX010000225.1, forward strand.
CCGACCACCACGGGTGAATACCTTTATGCCGTTATAATCATATGCATTGTGGCTGGCTGTTACGGCTGCGCCATAGGGAGTATCATATTTGTTGACTGCAAACATTACCAAGGGCGTTGGGGCGTATTCCTCTATCAAAAGCACCTTTATTCCATTACCTGCCAGAACCTGTGTTATCCATCCGGCAGCCTTGTCCGATAAGAACCTTCTGTCATATCCAACCACGACGCCCTGGCTTTCATACCCTTCCTCCTTGATAATATCCGCCAGGGCCTGCGTTAGAAGATATACATTATCCTTTATAAACTCATCGCCTATAATTGCACGCCAGCCGCCTGTCCCAAATTTTATCATTTGCCTATCCCCCCTGTATAAGGCCTTGTTTTAGTAGACTCGTCAGCTGAATTTCAAAAGCAATCAGATAATGCCAAAAAGGGGGTTATCCCCCCTTTTTCCCAATTACTCCTCGTATAATCCAACGGTTTTGCTTACATCCATTACAAAGATGATACCCGCTCCAGGCTCATGGAGATTCAACCTTTCCTTGATGGCATCTACAATAGCCTGGGTCTTTTCAGCCTTTGATAGAATAAGGACTATTTCCTTCTCCGGTTCAATTTGGATATTGAAAAATCTTTCCTTCTCCTTGGTTCCTGACCCTCTTCCATGTATTATGGTCCCTCCCGTTGAACCTGCTGATTCAGACGCCTCCAGTACATCATCCGTTGAACCCTTGTCTACAATAATAAAGATAGCTTCATAATTCAAACTATTCTCACCTTCCTTTTTAGGGCTCCTTATGGTATGGGAGCTGTCAATTCTGGAACAATATTTTATCGGAGTGGAAAAGGCTATTCCGTGACGTGGTTTTTCCAAAGCAAATTTCTCAGTCACCTTTTCATAGTAGGTTTGTTCCAGCTCTTCATCTATAATTGTAAAAAAGATTTCCTTTCTAATGTCCAAAATTCCCAATTTCTTTAGTAGCTCATTTCTTACTGTACCCTTACCCAGAAATATGGTAGCACCTACTCCCCCTATTTCATGGGATAGTCTAAATAGCCTGCTCCCTTTACCAAAGTCGAGAATACACCAGAATAGGACAAGACCCTTGTTCAGCCGGTCCATTTAATTACTCTCCTTTTTCTTAGATTTAATCTTATATATAAGACCTAGAATTTGGATGGCTACTAAAGGTGTCATAGCCACCATAGCAATTACACCAAATCCATCGACCATTACGTTTGCAGTCGGTATGGCATGAGCAGCCCCTTGTGCAAAAGCCAGGATAAAAGTTGCTGTCATGGGCCCGGAAGCAACACCACCGGAATCAAAGGCTATACCTACAAATATTGGAGGTACCCTATAGGATAAAAATATCCCAAGGCCGAACCCCGGCAACAAAAAGTGCCATAGCTTTAACCCGGGTATCATAATCCTCAGCATGGATGAACAGACCGCAAAGGCGATGCCTATAGACAGGGCTGCCAAAATAAATGCCCTTTTTACATGACCTGCCGTCACGTCCTCTACCTGCTCCGTTAACACGTGCACTGCCGGCTCTGCCAGGACCACCACCAAGCCCAATAAGAATCCGATTATGGGTAAAAGCCAGGTAAAATCCCTTGCAATACCCTCTCCCATCACCATCCCTACCTCCATAAACCCGGCATTTACCCCGACTAAAAACAGGGTAAGCCCTATAAATGTGTACAGAAGGCCTTTCAGGATGGATGTTTTACTTCTTTTATTTAATTTAAACTTTACTTTATCAAAGATTAAAAATAGAATCAATAAAGGTAATAAGGTAAAAACCGCTTCCCTGGCCACCCTCGGAAAGGTAATCAGATATGGGTTTAATATACCCAGATTAACTGCTAAATCCGCCGTCTCACCCTTTATATCGGTAAGCCCTCTAATAATGCTCATTATCATGATGGCGAAAATTGGTCCTGCTGAAGCCAGACCCACCATACCAAAGCTATCCTCATCCGATGTCTTTCCACCCTTAAGTTGTGACATACCATAGCCCAGGGCCAATATGAAAGGAGTCGTCATTGCCCCTGTAGTGGCGCCTGAAGCATCGACGGATATAGCTAGGAATTCCTGTGATGTTTTTAAACCCAGGATAAATATTATGAAATAGACCAGGGTAAACACTTTGTTTAATGGTGTTCCGTATAGAATCCTAAGGAGTCCGACGGCCACCATTATCCCCACTCCGACAGAGACTACTATTAAGATCAAAGGACCAGAGACAACACCACCGGAAGCCAGGTTAACCTGCTGAGCCAGAATCTGCAGATCGGGTTCGGCGATGGTTATAAGAAAACCCAATAGAAAGCCAAGACCACCAACCCAATAGGTCCTATTGGTTTTTGCTATGGTCTCCCCCATGAGATTGCCTATGGGCGTGATACCGATATGAGCGCCAAACAAGAAGA
>JAAYRX010000226.1 GCA_012518535.1 Clostridiales bacterium
GCCCAACCATCACCGCCTATTGCCCAAATGGATTTTTTGATAAGGTGATCCTTCCTCTTTATGATCTCCTCTACTATTTCATTATCCCCAAAGTCATAACTTTCGAGAAGCCCTAGTATTTTTTCTGAAGCCTTTTTAGACTCTTCACCATCGTCCATGATATTGAGCCACTCTCCAAAAGCTTCCTTTAATTCAACTGGTATTGACGAACTCATGGCCTCCGTCATAAGTTCCGCCAGCCTTGTCCTGGCCTGTTCTACTCCCAGGGCCATACCATACCCAAATTCTGCTGCATCCTCAAACAAGGGGTTTATCCAGGCCGGACCCTTTCCGTTCCAATTTGTAGTATAGGCGATGGAGGGTGCAGAAGCCCCCCATATGGATGAGCAGCCGGTAGCATTGGAAATCATCATTCTTTCACCAAACAGCTGGGTCAATAGCTTAATGTAGGGTGTCTCTCCACATCCCGGACATGCCCCATTAAATTCAAGGAGTGGTCTTCTAAATTGGCTTCCCTTGAGAGTATTTGTATTGGTCAAATCATCCTTCATAGAAACCGTCATTGCAAATTCCCAATTGTCCTCCTGCATCATAATTTCCTGTTCCGCAGGCTGCATGACCAATGCCTTTCCTTTGGCAGGGCAGACATCGGCACAATTGGCACATCCTGTACAGTCCAAGGGGTCCACCTGTACCCGGAAATGCAGATGATCTATTCCACGGCCTGTGGCCTTTTTGGTCTCAAAGGTCTCCGGAGCCCTTGCCTTTTCCTCATCGTCCAGTAGGAACAGCCTGATGGTGGCATGGGGACAAACATAGGAGCATCTGCCGCATTGTATACACTTGTCGATCTGCCATTGCGGGATCATAGGTGCAATTCCACGCTTTTCGTAGGCAGTCGTTCCCATTGGAAATGTCCCGTCTTCCATCCCAACAAAGGCGCTTACGGGTAATTCATCACCTTCATGTCTTGCCATGGGGGTCTGTATGTGTTCCACAAAGTAAGGTAGGTCCGGATCCTCCATTGTCTCCTCTGTCGCGATCCCCCAAGCAGCAGGTACCTCCATTTGCACCAGGGCTTCCAGAGATCTGTCTACAGCCTTCTTGTTCATCTCGACTATTTCCTGTCCCTTCCTGCCATACATGTCCTCTATTGAATCCTTGAGATAGCCGATAGCCTCCTCCACAGGTAGCACCTTAGCCAGTTTAAAAAATACGGCCTGCATAACCATGTTTATTCTATTTCCCAGTCCCACCTCTGAAGCAATTTTCATGGCATCGATTGTATAGAATTTTATATCGTTTTGTGCTATATAGGTTTTCATATCGGCGGGCAAATGATCATGCAGCTCATTCATATCCCATGAACAATTGAGTACGAAGGTACCCCCCGTCTTTAACCCCTTGAGCAGGTCATAGTGATGCACATAGGCCTGGTTATGACAGGCCACATAGTCCGCATTATTGACCAGGTAAGCAGATTTAATAGGTTTTGGCCCGAATCTGAGATGGGAAACGGTGGTCCCTCCAGATTTCTTACTGTCGTATGAAAAATACCCCTGGGCATATAGATCCGTGTTGTCTCCTATTATCTTAATGGCGGTTTTATTGGCACCGACAGTGCCATCTGAACCCAGCCCCCAGATCTTACAGCTGATAGTTCCTGGCGGTTCAGTGTTTATTGGATCAGCCTCCGGCAGGGATTTAAAGGTCACATCATCCACTATCCCAATTGTAAACCCATCCTTCGGTTTATCCTGTTTCAGGTTTTCAAATACCGCCAGGATCTGAGGGGGTCTGGTATCCTTGGAAGAGAGCCCATACCTTCCCCCTACTATAACTGGAGCATCCGGCATATCCTTGAAAGCCTTGACAACATCAAGATATAGGGGTTCCCCTATTGATCCAGGCTCTTTTGTTCTATCAAGTACCGCCACATTTTTTATAGTCTTTGGCAGGACTTCATGGAAATGTTTTTCTGAAAACGGCCGGTAGAGGTTTACCTTTACCATGCCCACCTTCTCTCCCCGGGCATTTAGGTAGTCCACTACCTCGGAAATGGTGCCTGTTACAGATGCCATGGCCACTATTACCATTTCTGCATCCTGGGCACCATAATAGTCAAAGAGTCTATACTTTCGACCGGTGATGGTCTCCATACTATCCATATAACTCTGAACTATATTTGGTACAGCCTCATAAAAGGGATTGGCGCTCTCCCGTTGTTGAAAATAGATATCAGGGTTTTGAGTAGTACCCCTGACAACCGGGTGTTCCGGGTTTAAAGCCCTGTTTCGAAAATCTTCAATTGCCTTGTAATCCACTAACTTTTTAATCTCTTCATATTCCACTACCCTAACCTTTTGGTATTCGTGAGAGGTCCGGAATCCATCAAAGAAATGAATAAAGGGAATTCTGGACTTTATGGCTGATAAGTGGGAGATAAAACCAAAATCCATAGCCTCTTGGGCATTGCTGGAAGCCAACATGGCCACACCGGTTTGTCTGCATGCCATAATATCCTGGTGGTCTCCGTAGATGGATAAAGCATGGGTCGCAATGGATCTGGCGCTGACATGCAGAACTCCAGGCAACAATTCTCCGACCATCTTATATAGGCTTGGAATCATCAGCAATAGTCCCTGGGATGCCGTATAGGTTGAGCCCAGTACTCCTGCCTGAAGGGCCCCCCTCATGGCACTGGCGGCACCAGCCTCTGACTGCATCTCAACTACCTTAACCTCACTCCCAAAGATATTTTTCTTTCCATGGGCTGACCATTCGTCAACCCCTTCTGCCATGGGCGTTGAAGGGGTTATAGGAAATATCGCCGCTACCTCGGTAAAAGCATAGGACGCATAGGCAGCAGCCTGGTTACCATCCATAGTCTCTTGTTTATACATAATAGCTCTCCTTTGCTAGCGAATTTATAACACCTGATGATATCTTTTCGTGGCACTCCAATTTAGGCACATATCCTGGTCTATCACCAAAATATGGTTGACTATCACGACGGCTAATTTAAAGAAGCCAATCCAATATAATCGCCAAAACTCCGGGTTTGACTATTATTTTGTACAAAGTACCAAGTACATATTCAATAAGCATGGCAATTCCAAGGCGACAATTTGCATACAGGCCTGTCGAACAGTGGATATTATTATTGGGAATTACGAATATTAATATGGATGAATTATCTATATTAAGATTAGGAGAGTGGAATTGGAAAACAAGCAAATGTTTTCAGGTACATTACAAAAAGAGATATGGGAATTCCTTGGTGATCAAAAAGAGGGTTCCCTTGCTACCTGCTTGGACAATATACCCCACAGCAGCCCTGTGCGTTATTTTCTCGGTAAAGGAACCAATACCTATATCCCATCAGCCGGTGGAAAAAGTTGGAGGCTATAGTCGAGAACCCCAATGTTTGTTTATTGGTTAGTACCGATCATGTGGATTTTTACCAGATAAAAAGAGTCCAGGTGTTTGGAAAGGCAGTTACCAGTTTACAGGATTCGAATCTCTTCCAGGATGTCCAGGATCAGTGCAGGAATATAGGTTTATCGGCACATGAGCTATCCAGGTTGAAGGTGATAAAGATAATACCTGAAAAGATAGTCTACCTAAACTCTCTGGGAGACGGTGACAGGGCCAAGCAAATACTCATAGGTAAATAATTAATAAAACTGACTAGATGGAGGATAAAATGAATACAGATCAATTAAAAGATTTCAAAAAATCGCCGGAATCCTATTGGCTATCATCTACCCAACCCCTGAAATATCCTACCCTGGATGAGGACATTGAGGTGGATGTATTGATAATAGGGGGCGGCCTAGCAGGGATTACCTGTGCATATCAACTATTGGACCAGGGCCTAATCCTGGCAATCTTGGAAGGAAACACCGTACTGGGGGGCGTTACTGCCCATACCACGGCTAAGATTACCTCACAGCACGGACTTATCTACGATAAAGTCAAAACCACCATGGGAGGTGATTTGGCCCAGCAATACGCTGATGCCAATCAATGGGCTATTCGTGAGATTAAAAGGATCTCAGACGAGCATGAGATAGAATGCGATTACGTTACAGAACCTGCCTTTATTTATACGCAAGAAGAGAAGCAACTGCAGAAAATAGAGAAAGAGGTAAATGCAGCTAGAGATCTTGGCATCAAAGCATCCTTTGTTGATTCAATACCCTTTAACATACCTATCAAAGGTGCAGTACGGTTCGATGATCAGGCCCGGTTCCACCCGCTGAAATTCGGCCTGGGGATGACTAAACATATAGCGGAACAGGGAGTTCAAATATTTGAAAACAGCAGGGCAATTGATATCGAGGAAAACGACTGTTATGTGGTAACAACCTCTCAAGGAAAAAGGGTCACTGCAAAGAAGGTAATAATCGCAACCCACTACCCCTTCTATAATAAGCATGGTATGTACTTTGCCAGAATATATACTGAAAGGGCTTATGCCCTGGCTATAAAAGCCAAAGAAAAGTTCCCCGGGGGTATGTACATTAACGCGGATGATCCGGCGCGGTCCATACGAAACCAAGAGACCCAGGATGGCGAAATCATACTGGTCATTGGAGATCATCACAAAACCGGGCAGGGAATGTCAATGATTAAGCACTATGAAGCCCTTGTGGACTTTGCCAATACCCTATTCACGGTGCAGGATATTCCCTATCGATGGTCTACCCAGGATTGTATGACTATAGACGGGTTGCCCTATGTGGGCAATTATACCTCTAGCACCCCTAACCTTTACGTGGCTACTGGATTTCAAAAATGGGGAATAACCAACAGTATCGTTTCATCGGTTATTTTGAAGGATTTAATTGTCCATGGCAAAAGCCCATGGCAGGATGTCTATAACCCCTCCCGCAAGACCATAGTCGCCTCTGCCAAGAATTTTATTGTAGAAAACATAAATGTAGCGGAACAGCTCTTGGATGGTAAGCTCAGCCAGCTACCAAAAAATATAAATCTGGAACCCGGTGATGCCGGGGTGTTTAGGATTGACGGTAAGAGGATAGGGGCCTATCGGGACAGGCAGGGCAATCTACATTTGGTCAACACTACCTGTACCCATATGGGCTGCGAGCTAAATTGGAATTCTGCCGAAGAATCCTGGGATTGTCCCTGCCATGGCTCCAGGTTTACCTACGAAGGCAAGGTCATTACAGGTCCCGCAGTTAAACCGTTGAGAGCCAGTGATGATGTTAATACTATAGAAAAATTATTCACTGAGGATTATTAAGTCAAGAACTCAGATAAAACAATTGCTGCACCATTTACAGCAAGTAATGCTTTATTTAACGCTGTGTGTTAATTATACCAGTTCCGATAATGACCATTGGACCGGCACTGGATGTAATTTATATCCAAGTAATGCTAAATGATTGGCCTTTTATATTATCTCTTATTTCTGGCCAATCCTTCTTTTTTTAGCAGTTTTACACCTACAAACAAGATGATCGGGAAGACCATGGCTGTAAATAAGCCTACCTTTAGCCCCATCTGTTCCGGATCGAGTGCTCTGGCCCTGCCCAGGTCCAAGAGCATGGGTGAGGTTTGAGCTAAGTCCGATACTAAACCCGCCAACCAAGGCCCCAATGATGCTCCAACATCACCAAACAAGGCTAAAATGCCAAACATAGAGGTTCCTCCCTTAGGGTACATTCCTGCTGATAGGCTAAGGGTTCCGGGCCACATCAGACTAACCGAAAGTCCACATAGGGAACTTCCTAAAAGGGATATGATGGGTATCCTTATAAAGACAGCGACGGTATAACATAGGATGCAAAGTATGCTACTGCCCATGAGGGCTTTCTTTAAATCTATCTTTTCGCCCCAAATCCCATATACCACTCTCCCAATTCCCATAAAGACAGCAAACAAGGCAGGCCCCAGTAAATCCCCCATCACCTTACTAACCCCTAAACCCATTTCTGCAAATAGCGATGACCACTGAGCCATGGTTAATTCCGATGCGCCTGCGCTGATCATAAGCAATATGGCTATAAGGAATATCCGTGAAGACAACAATTCAGAAATCGGGGTCTTTTCCCTTTCGGAAACAGCCGCTCTAAGAGGTACCCTTGTAAAATTATACAAATTATATATGGGCACCAGCGCCCAAATAAAGGGTAGGATATACCATATTTGTGTACCCAATAACTTTATAAGGATTGTGGTAATGACTACCACCCCCAATTGGCCCCAGCAGTAGAATGAATGTAAAAGGCTCATTGCCGAGGCCTTGGCATCCCCCGGCAGGGATTCTACAATGGGACTTATTATAACCTCGTTAAGCCCTCCGCCAATTGCATATATGGCCACAGCCACAGCAATGCCTATATATGGTGACGGGAAAAGTCTGGGAAATACACCTAACCCTATAAGGCCTAAGGCACTAAAGAAATGGGATAGAATAGCTGCCTTCCTATAGCCAATTCTGTCAACATACTTTATGGCTAAAAAGTCAACCACCATCTGGGTCGTAAAATTGACCAGGATTAGTCTGCCAATCCTTTCGAAGGAAATTCCAAATTCCTCATGGAAAATGACAAAGAGCAGAGGCGCAAAATTGTTGACAATAGCCAATGTTATGAATCCAAGGTAGCAAGCATAGAGAGTCTTCTTGTATGTAACTTTCATCCATCTTTCCTCCAAAGCTGAGTATGATCAGGGTTCCAGCGATCGAACTCCTAAAGGTCACTAAGGGTCCGATTCTTAAGGGGAATTCCTGCCAAGACTCCAATGTACTAAATCACAAATGCAAGCCTAAATTGGCTTGCTAAATCGATTCAATAAAAACTTGAGATAAAACGCTAAAGGTTTTGCCCGCTTGATTGCACCTATTATATAATAGCAAAACTCCAGACTTTTACAAGGTCTGTCTTGGGGTGTTTAAATAATCCTATGTCGGGTATCATTATAACAAGCACGATATTGTTATGACTACTGTAACACAATTTCCAGGATATAATTCTGACACCATGGAATCAGTAGGGCATCAGAAACCGGATATTGTAGTAAATTTGAAATTACCTTTTGGGGGTGCGTATGATGGTCAAAACTAAAGTGCATGGCAGTTTAACGGGGAATATGGGTTTTAAAATGGTCTTAAATGGGCATACGCTAATTACCGACGCTTCGGAGGAAATAGGTGGTAACAACCTGGGACCTCCTCCAAAACAACTTCTGTTAGCGGGATTAATTGGCTGCACCGGCATCGATGTTATGTCTATTCTGAAAAAAATGAAGGTTGACATTGAGGATTGCAACATTGAAGTTGAGGCGAACAATACCCAGGAGCATCCAAAGGTCTACGAAAACATCCATCTAACCTATAGATTCAAGGGTAAGGACCTGCCCCTGGAAAAGATCGAGAAAGCCGTTGCCCTGTCCCAGGATAAGTATTGTGGGGTCAGCGCAATGCTGAAAAAGGCTACCCCTGTCACCTATGAGATTGTGATAAACCAATAAAGAAATGTTTAATATACCGCAAAAAATCAGGGCTATGACCATAACGGTCAATAGCCCTTTTACTTCTTCAAATCCAATTATTTCTCATAGTATTTTATCAATGCCTGGGTCCCTAGTTCGTCCATCTGCTTCCTGGCAACTTCTTTATACATATTGAGCACATTATTCAAAACTTCCAGATCTAGATCTACAGCCTGACCCTCTTCCCTGGCAATTTCCATGTCCTTGATAAAGTGTTTAATAAAGAACCCCGGGTCCAAGTCATCTTTTAATATTCTGGGTGCCATATTTGACATCTGCCAGCTTCCGGCTGCTCCGGTACTTATAGTATCCAGCATTTTTTGAACATCCAGTCCAACCGCCCTGGCATATGTAATGGCCTCGCAGACGCTAGCTATGGTCCCGGTGATAGCTATTTGATTGGCCATCTTGGTATGCTGGCCCGCCCCTTCCGGTCCTTCGTAAATTATGTTTGTTCCCAAAGCCTCAAAGATTTTAAGGCATTTCTCAAAGGCCTCCTTATCACCACCGACCATTATAGCCAAGGTCCCCTTTTGTGCGCCCACATCACCACCGGAGACGGGGGCATCCAGTGCATAAACTCCCTTTTCTAAAGCCTCCCGATATATCCTTTTGCTCAGCTTTGGGCTGGTTGTGGTCATGTCTATGACACAGCTTCCGGGTCTTACATTGTTTAGAATCCCATCCTCCCCAAAGTATACCTCTTCTACATCTTTTGGAAATCCAACCATTGTAATGACTGCATCCGCTTGAGCAACACAATCCTTAAGAGAATCGCACCATTTTGCGCCTTTTTCTATTACTTCTGATGCCTTGCTTTTAGTACGAGTATAGACAGATACCTCGAAACCTCTCTTCATTAGATTAAGCACCATGGATTTACCCATGACACCAATACCTATAAATCCTATCTTTTTCATCAGTACACCTCAATTCCATTCATTTCTGATTATCATAATTTTATCTTACCAAAAGCTCCAACCTATGGCAAATTCAACTTGTAGATCCTGATGTTATACCTCCAAATTAGTTTTATTTTATTATATAACGTATCGAAATACTCACTTTGGTATAATATAGTGATAAAATCTTGCTAATGTCAATCAATAGTTTGACAAAATATTCTTTGCCCTATATTATTAATCTGATACAATAGAAATATATTGAAAAAATTATAAATAAGGAGAGAAGTAACCGATGAGACTGGAAGGTAAAGTTGTTATAGCTCAAGGCGGTGGACCGACGGCGGTAATCAATCAATCCTTAGTCGGAGCCGTACTTGAATCTAGAAAGTATCCACAGATTACAAAGGTTTATGGAGCGGTTAATGGTGTTAACGGCATCGTTAACGAGAACTTTCTTGACCTGACCCAGGAGACAACCCATAGTCTGGAAGAGGTAGCCCTAACTCCTTCATCAGGGTTGTTATCTACCAGGGATAAGCCCGATGAGGCCTACTGTAGTGAGATATTAAAGGTGTTTAAGGCCCATGATGTCAGATATTTCTTCTACATAGGCGGCAACGACTCCTCTGATACTGTAAGAATTGTAAATGAGCATGCTAAGAAGTCAAATTATGATTTCAGAGCAATTCATATCCCAAAAACCATAGATAATGATTTGATGGTCAATGACCATACCCCAGGCTATGGCTCTGCTGCAAGGTTTGTGGCTCAGGCATTTATGGGTATTAACCTGGACAATAGGGCTTTGCCCGGAGTTCACATATCTGTCGTAATGGGACGACATGCCGGCTTCTTAACAGCCGCATCTGCTCTTGCACAGAAGTATGCAGATGATGGCCCACATCTAGTATATGTTCCCGAGAGGGCCTTTGATGTGGATAAATTCCTCGTAGATGTAAAGAATGTCTATGATAAGTATGGAAGGTGTATTATAGCGGTTTCCGAGGGGATCCAGGATGCTCAGGGCGAACCAATAGTTACTAAATTGGTAGGACGCGAAGAAGACGCCCATGGAAACGTACAATTATCCGGCACCGGTGCCTTAGGGGATCTGCTATCCCAGCAAATAAAGGATAAGCTAAATATTCAAAGAGTAAGATCCGATACCTTTGGATACCTTCAAAGGTCCTTTATGGGTTGCGTATCCGATGTAGACCAAATAGAAGCCCGTGAAGTGGGAGAAAAGGCCGTCCAGTTTGCAGTATGGCATGACGCAGATGGATCGGTTACCATTCATAGAACAGGTAACTATGCCGTAGATTACAGATTAACCGATCTTAGCGAAGTGGCTGCCAAGACCAAACTAATGCCGGACGAGTTCATCAACAGCGAAGGAAACCATGTGACCGAAGCCTTTAAGAACTATGCCCTCCCATTGGTAGGGACTAATCTGCCCTCGGCTAGCATTCTAAGGGCTCCCGGAGTACCAAAGATCATCAATAAGTAAAAATAAGGCGGGAATTATATCCCGCCTTTTTTATTTGCTTCATATATAGATTTTGATTAGGTTGGTATAATACATATACATCACCCAACCTATGTTTATTCGAGCCCTGTGACTCTTAGGTTTCAGGCAGATCCGATACCCAGTATGTCCCTTATTACCTCGCCTGCTATGATTAATCCTGCGACAGGAGGCACAAATGATATACTGCCAGGAACCTGTCTCTTCATAGCCCTCTTCTGTGGTGTTTCCAAAGAGGGTTCCTTCTGATCCGCGGGGATATCTTCGCTCTTTTGGCTAGGCTTAATTGGAGATTCTTGTGAGTACACCACCTTTAAAGACTCAATCCCCCGTTTCCTTAATTCGTAACGCATGACCTTAGCCAGAGGGCATACACTGGTCTCATATATATCGGCAACTTCAAACCTGGTAGGATCCAATTTATTGCCCGCACCCATACAACTGATAATTGGTACACTGGATGCCTTAGCGTTTTCGATCAGGATCAGCTTGGACGATACGGTATCGATTGCATCAACAATGTAATCATATTTGGATAAATCAAATTCACAGGCATTATCAGCGGTATAGAAGGTTTGATATATCATAACCCTGGCTTCCGGGTTTATTTCCAAAATCCTGTCCCGCATGACTTCAACCTTGGGTCTACCTATGGTTGTATTGGTGGCTATCAATTGCCTGTTTATGTTTGACGGACATACTTCATCGCTGTCGATTATGGTAATATTGCCTATACCACCCCTGATCAAGGCTTCAACGGTAAAAGATCCAACCCCGCCTATACCGAATACCGCGACATTGGAATATTTTAGCTTGCTAACACCTTCAGTACCAATCAAAAGTTCGGTCCTGGAAAATTGATTCATCTTCCTCTCTCCTCGGTAATTCTCTTAAAATGTATAAGAACCCTATATACAATGGAAAGAATGCCGTTATGATGCGGTTAGACTATGCTCCCCATGATGCCTCTTTCCAAATCGCTAACTGCAATTGAACGTGAACTGCGATTGAAATTGTAGATTGCCTAATGCAAAGGCTCTAGCTATCAAGCTTATTAATGGATAAAAGCTCTGTAAGACAATCCACGCTTTCTTGGGTGGTGGCCCAAGATGTAACCAGGCGGATTACGGTTTCATCCTGGTTAATGCTCTCCTGGACGTAGAAGTCAAAACCATCCGATAATTTATCCATTATGTTGTTTGGCAGGATAGGGAACAATTGATTGGTGCATGGCTCTACATAGAAGGAATAACCATACTTCTTCAGAGCTCCTGCTACCATCTCAGCCATCTTGTTGGCATGGTCGGCCAGCTGAAAGAATAATCCGTCTTGAAATAAGGCTTCAAATTGAATTCCTAGAACGAAACCCTTGGCCATAAGGGCTCCCCTTTGTTTTATCAGATATCGAAAATCCTTCTTCAGGTCATCCCTACAGATCACCAGGGCTTCTCCCAGTAAGGCGCCATTCTTAGTCCCACCTATATAGAATACGTCCACCAAACCCGCAACATCTTCCAGGGACAGGTCGTTAGTTTTTGCCATTAGAGCTGATCCAATTCGAGCACCATCAAGGAAAAGGATTAAATCATTTTGACGGCAGATATCATGTATGGCAGTTAGTTCAGCTTTCGAATAAATAGTTCCCAGTTCCGTGGAATTTGAGATATAGATAATCTTAGGCTGTACCATATGTTCACCTTTATGGTAATCCAGTGCTGCCTGGATTGAACCCGGAGTAAGCTTGCCCTCCACCGATGGCGTGGCTATAACCTTATGGCCCGTAGCCTCAATAGCCCCCGTCTCGTGTACATTGATATGACCAGTATCGGGGGATATAACACATTGATGAGGCCTCAATAAAGCGGAGATAACCAATAGGTTGGTCATGGTACCGCCGGGAATAAAGTGTATGTCCACGTCTTCCCTTTTTAGGGCCCTTCTTATATATTCTCTAGCCCTCTCGCTGTGCACATCCTCACCGTACCCCTTATTTTGCTGGAAATTTGACTTAACCAGTAACTCCAGTATCCTGGGATATGCACCTTCGCTGTAATCGTTCATAAAACTATGCATCATATATCCCCCAAATCTCTTGATATATAATTTAGCCATGCCTATGCCTTAAAATTGTAAATTGGTTTTATAATACTGATGACCTCTACTGTATCCCCGATGTTCTCCATTATCTCATCCATTGATTTATAAGCGGATGGAGCCTCATCCAGGGTGGATTTGTTTATCGAGGTGGTGTAAATTCCCTCCATACTCTCCTTAAACTCCTCCATAGTAATGGCTCCTTTGGCAACTGTCCTGCTCATCAGTCTTCCTGCCCCGTGAGGCGCAGAATAGTTCCATGCTGAGTTACCCTTGCCTATTCCTATTATGGAGCCATCCCTCATATTTATGGGTATTAGGACCTTTTCACCCTCATAGGCCGAAATCGCACCCTTCCTGATGATATTATCCTTAAAGTTAATATAATTGTGGATGGTTTCAAAGTGATGAAATTCCTGCAAGCCCTTATCGAATAAAGCCTTTAGTATTGTCTCCGCCATCTCTTCCCTGTTAAGGCTTGCATAGTCCTGGCATATCTTCATGTCATGCAAATATCTTTTTCTGTATTCGCCTGTTAAGTAGCATAAGGCCTTGGAATATCTTGGCTTATGATCAGCATATTCCTTGGCAAGTTGATCTAATGCCCTTTTTATTTGTTTCCTTTTTCCTTTCGATTTATAGCTGGCGATTATCTCTTCCCTCTTTAAAAAATATTCCTCTTTACCGCTACAAAGGTCTACGGCCAGCCTCTGATAGATCTCTGCTACCTGCTTGCCCAGGTTTCTGCTTCCAGAATGGATTACCAGCCATTTATTGCCTTTATCGTCCACGCCCAGCTCAATAAAATGATTTCCGCCGCCCAAGGTTCCTATACTTCTCTCCAACCGTTTTGTATCCCTTAGGTCCCTAAAACAATAAAGGTCGGTCAGTCTATCGAATTTAAACCTTCTTCCCTTGTGAGTCTCCCTTCCTGAAGGGATTTCCCTGTAAATTATGCTGTCCAAGGTTGGTAAATCAATGTCCACCTTACCCAATTCTATGGTAAGCATGCCGCATCCAATATCCACACCAACTATGTTGGGAATCACCTTATCCCCCATATCGGCAGTGAACCCTATAACGCAGCCTATACCCTGGTGTACATCGGGCATTATCCTTACCTTGGA
>JAAYRX010000227.1 GCA_012518535.1 Clostridiales bacterium
ACAGAAGTGATCCCTATACTGACAGTTACATATTTGCTCACTGGAGATTTTTCATTGTTGATACGCATTGACTCAATTTTTTGCCTTAACATCCCAGCAACCTTTATCGCCTCTTCTTTACTCGATTCAGGTAAAAGCACAACAAATTCTTCCCCACCATAACGAGCTACCATATCGGATGCGCGGGATAAAGAGTTCTTGAGCATCTGGGCGATCTTAATCAGACACTCATCACCAGCTATATGCCCATATGAATCGTTTACCTCTTTAAAGTTATCAATATCTATAAGTAATAGCGCCAGGTGTCTTTTGTTTCTTAAGCAGCGACGCCATTCTATTTCCAGCGTTTGATCGAATTTTCGTCTGTTCCATACCCCTGTTAAAGGATCGTTAAAGGAAAGCTGCTTTAATGCTCTATTTGCTTCTTCTAATTGATGTTTTTGTTTTTCTATTTTTTCATTTGACTCCTCTAAGGCTTTCGTCCGTTGTGATACCAACTCATCCAAATTCCTATTTATATCAATAAGTTTTTCCGTTAAAACTTTCTCCTGCTCTAAGGAATTGGAAAAAATCTTGGCTAACAATAGGGAATTGGTAAAAGCAAATATTAATTGTCCAGCTGAACTAAGATTACCCGTTCTTATCAAAGTATTAAATAATGATGAACCCGCATCATTCATCCATATGCTGAGAAAAATAACATCATTAATACTGCTCAACAATAAGGCCAATGCCCCCAAAGCAATAAACCAACTATCCTTTTCCTTATGAATAATTAATTTCGTTATTTTCACTAATATATAGATTATTGCATATATGGTCCATATTTGATATATAGGATTAAAGGGAGTGAATATCCTTGCAGGAGCCAGAAGAACAAATAGCCCAAAAGCAGCCCCCAATATTTGAGCTATCTTGATTATCCATCTGTGAAATTGCTGGGGGTACACCGACCTAAAATACATCAGTGTGAGTGGTACACCAAGATAGTATGTCAGCGTCTGTAGCTTATGAGCGATTTCCCAACTAAAATCAGGAAACATATATATGAAGAATCGTTCTCCCACCAGAAGCGTCCTAATTCCTATAAAGAGGCAAAATAACCCAAAATATAATGATGAGGTATTGTTTTTTCTGAAGAAAAATAGAGCAACATGATATACCCCTATGAGCATCAATCCTCCAAATATGAACAACTCCACTGCTAAACTAATATTTCGCAACCTTAGGATTTGCTTTTCGCCGCCAAGCCTTATACTCTCCAGCATTCCCCCACTACGGTGATAAAAGTTTGAGACCTGAATCAATATTTCATTTGCTCCTTGCCGTGGCTCAAATGAAGCAACTTGAGGAAGATATTGAGGGATCGTTGTTTCCCGGGTTATACCCACTTCTCCAGCTGAGGCAATCAATTCACCATTCACCCAAAGCTTATATGCCGTAAATATTCTTGGAATCTTTAACGCTAATCTAACATTTTCCCTTGTAATAAACTCCAGTCGATAGGTTGCGTAACCATATCCGGAATGCTCTTTGTTATTTGCATATTTATTCCACGAACTTGGAATTTGAACATAATCGTTTAATACACCAGCTTCTACTTCATCAGGAGCCAAAATTTGATTCCAGAAAAATTCCCATTCTCCATCAATACTAACCACATCATTCTTAAGCTGTATTTGGGTTAAATCCATAACTCCTGATTCAGCCTTCGGCTTAATATTAGATCTATGATCTGTACAGCCGACCAAAATTAGTAACACGAATATAATAATTATATGTAGCTTGCATTTATACATTAGATTTTATCGCCCATCCTACTATAATGTGTTTATAATCTCATCTGCTACTAAAATAGATATCATCTCATTTTAAGCTACTATAATGCTTTTTTTCAAATCAGTCCCAGTCATGGTTGTTCTCACTTTTGACATAATATGAGTTATTGGTTTTTCAGCACTGGAATTTTTCAATTTCAGACATAATAATTGCATCTACATTATTCCTTCTACAAAACTCAAGTAGACGCATTTTCACTAATTTCCCAGGGGAGGTGTGCCTGTTTTCCTATCTGTTAATTGTAGAGCAACTAATAGAAAACTCTCGGGATAGCTGCACCTGAGTAATATTCAAATCCTTATACGGGTAATACTAATAAGAGTACAAACAGCATGTAGGTACCCCACCTTAAGGTATAGTATAGCATAGGATAATGCAATTGACTAACTCTTTTATAATCGATTATCTAAAAAACATACCCCCGATATGCTTATTGATATACATATCGGGGGTATAAAGCGGAGTCGATAAAATAAATGTCGGTTAAAAGGCAGTTCCCTTCAACTCACCGGTGAATTTATTATCCTTCACAGTCAACCAATGGGTTGCCCCATCAATAAACTCCTGTTCATCAGGCACGCCGTCAAGAATGGTATCGGGTTCATCTACATCGTCAAATCGGGCATAGGAACCGTTATTACCGGAGAAAATAGTTCTAAAAACACACATGGCCTTGGTCAGCCCCTCTCCGTAAGTGCTCCCCACTGCAGTGCTGAAATAATACTGTGCTGCGTACCCATCTTCGGTCCTTACATATTCAAAGAGTAAGGCCCGTTCACCACTATCATCGGCCTCAAGACGCAAAGCGTCAATGTCGGAACGGTAATCCACCTGAATAAAGATCTGACCACCTTCGTCTTTATCAATGGTCATAGTGTATTTATTGGCACTTTCCCTTTGAAGATCGGCGCCTATAAACCTTTTCCCCTCTCCTGTAAATACGCTCATTACAATGTCTTTTTGGGCCAGCTCCCCATCCTCCAGTGTTTCACCCCAATAAATAAGCGGCGTTATATAATCGAATATCTCGATGTCCGGAATAAGTACCAATGACTGGCTGTACATTACAGTCTCTTCTGCCGAGCTGTTATCTATTATATAATTGTCAAACGCCATCCGAGCATCCTGGAATGCTTCGTAGCCCCTTTCAGTATCTATCACATCATTTGCAGAATTTGTCCCGCTAATCTCTTCAAAAGGCTCTTCATCAGGCAGACTCACTTCATTGCCCGAATCTTCCGGAGACGAATCTTCTGAAGGTAGATCCGGACTTTGGGTTTTATTTGCCCCGCATGCGCAGAGAGAAAATATCAGCATCATGCTAAGGATAAAAACAAATATTTTCTTCATATGAAATACCTCCATGGGAAGTTATTAGCATACAAGATACCATATAGGAATGGACTATACCCTATTTCAGGATATTGAACTTACCGATTAGAGGCAGCCTCTTGGCCTTCCCTCCGAATCCATTGATGATCCCCATAATTCCCAATATCATAACACCAATTCCAAACAACGGCATCAGAATCCACCCTATAATGGGGATCATACCTAAAATCAGATTGCCCGCTATACCTGCAATTAAAAGTACAAGTCCCTGGTTGGCATGAAATCTGGCATACCCTGATTCAGGACAGGAGATGAGCGGTAGAAAGAATAGAATATACGCAAGCCCTGCCATAGTTTTGTTTTTTTCAATATCCTCCGAGGTATAGGTGTTTCCCTGAGTTGCTTCAGACTCTTGGTTTATGCTTTTTTCTTCTATCATCATAAAAACCTCCAAACATTAATACTATAATTCCGTGTTCCACATACTAAACATGGTTTTGGCATGCTATCGCCATAAGGACAATATCATTCCTCCCTATCATCCTATGAGGTACACTAATAATGTAGCCTGTAGAAAGTAGGAAGTCACTTCAGTAGTTCACATGATATAAGAAAATAGCCCCCCTCATTAGTTCTAATGAGGGGGGCTAAAGCCCTATTTTCTGTTATTGTTTGTATTCTTGCAGTAATAAGAAGAGTTCAGTTCGACTATTAATGTTAAGCTTCCTATATATGGATGTACAATAAGTATTGATAGTCGCATAGGCCTTGGACTGTATACCCGAAATCTGCCGTAGGGTATATCCCTCAAGGAGGAGATTGCATACCTCAATTTCGGCAGGAGTTAGCTTGTAGTCCTTCAGCCTGGCCTCCAGTCTCGAACACTGACTGATATCCCCCCGATAGGCGTCATCGATCCATTCTCCTGAATATAGCATATTAGTGAAGAAAGGAGATAGAATGAAAAACAGGATGATAGTACAAATAGAAATAATGGCCATCAATAAAGGTGACACCGACATCGGAGTCTGTCCCAGGAAAATCTTTAGAAATATGAATGAAGTAAAATAACACAGGGAGGAAAGTAAAAATCCGGTCCGGTAATAATAGATGCTTTGAAATTTTTTTATCATAAAACCGGCGAGATAATAGGTGTTAACAATACCTATTGAATAGGCAACGCCAAAGCAAAAGGCTGACACAAGGCCCACTTCCGGATACTGCATCCGCACTATATCTACCACAAACCCCAGAGCTAAGAATGCAAAGGAAAGATTAAGCATGATGCATATATTCATGGAAAAACGGGTTTGCAAAAGAAGGATCACAGCAATCCCTGCTAAAATACCTGTGAAATAGAAGCTTTCTATCTGACTTTTCGTAAAACCGCCAATCTGCTGGATGGCGGCAGGGGCTATCACATCATTTAAGGCAAATACTACAAAAATTACAGGCATTAGAGAATAGGCCTTGACAGGTGCTTTTACCTTTTCTAATGAAGGAACCTTTTCAGCATTGGATTTAATACGGTATGTACTAATGGCCAGGGTAACCATAATGACAAATATAAGAACGGTAAAGGGATTGAGGATAAACTCCTGATTACTTAATAACGGTTTTATATACATTAACACCTTGGGAAGCAGCACAGCCAGAATCATGGAATAAAACTTTTCCGGATTATTTAAAACCATAAAATAACCATATACATGTGAGATAAAAATGTGTCCTATGCAGGGTACAGTAGTCAGCATAATGACTTTCGAAGGAATGCCGGGTCCAAGAATCAGTACTGATACAAAACATACCAGGGATAGGATCACGCTATAAAATGAAGCGGGAACAAATCTTTTCCCATCGAAAAGGAGCGGTATCAAGCTGCCGGTAATCAGCATGACATAAAAGTAAAAAGATGTGTCCCCCACGATCTCCTCGAACAGACCTACTTTGACGCCAAAGTCTCCCATTGGCAGAAAATATGCATAGAGCCATATGGAAACAGCTATCCATCCCAAAAAATATGGCATGTTTTCCCTCGTAACAGCCTTGATGCTTAACTTATTTACAGACCGGAATGCAGACCCCAAGTGATTTTTTAGATCAATCTTATGTGCTCCCACTATTTACACCCTCCTGTGTATTGTACAGGCATATGTACCTTGATGTACATGCCCCACAAACACTCCGCTACATGCTGCTTCTCCATGTCATATACCATATGTTACTAATATATCAATAAAATGAATTATAGTAACCCCATTATAATACATTTATGCATATAATAACAATAATAATTGATAGCATGCCAGAATTGTATATGATCAAATCTATAGCGTGTCTCCGGGAGGGTATTGTATTCTCTATGGCTTAAAGGGAAGAGCTTAAACAGTTTCTTACATGTCAGCCAATTCATCCCCTTGGAATTCAGCATATTCTGTCCTGTTGCGTCCGGAAACCTTGGCTTTATACAATAATTTATCAGCCATGGCTACAATTTCCGTTGGTGACCTTTCAGAAGAGTATCGGGCTGTAGTCACCCCAAAACTTGCAGTCAGAAACCCAGAAACAGGAGATTCCATGTGGTCAATCTTTAAATCCTCTATCCTCTGCCGAATCCTTTCTGCCAGATTTACTGCGGCATGAATGTCTGTATCGGGCAATATACAGGCAAATTCTTCTCCCCCATAACGAGCAGCCAAATCAACATTTCGGTTTGTATAGTAGGATAACACCTTGCCAATTTGACGCAGACATTCATCTCCCATAATATGACCGTAACAATCATTGTATTCTTTGAAATGATCAATATCAAGTAAGATGATTGATAGTTTGGATTTTGAACGCCTCAGCCTGGAATACTCGTGTTCCAAAGTAGCATCAAAACATCTTCTGTTAGCTATTCCCGTAAGGCTATCCATGTTGCTTAATTCCGTCAACCTACGATTGGATTCCTCCAGTAAAAGTTCCATTTCCTTTCTTTGATTTATATCCGTTAACATGGCAAAAGATCCATCAAACCTACCATCATCATTCAGAATTGCTTTTGCGGAAATCAAAAACCAGTGTTTTTTTCTATCCTTTCTCAACAAACAGCCTTCATAAACCGAATCATCGCCTTTTTTTCGAAGGGACTCCTGATAATTGAAAATTTCCAGTTGGCTCTCGGGCAAGAAAGTAACATATGATCTTCCAAGCATTTCATCAACGGTATATCCAAGCATTGATGCCATATTTTTATTGGAAAAGGTGATCCTATAATGCTCATCAAAAATAAGAATGCCTTCAATGGCTGTCTCTACAATTTGTTGGAATCTTGTCTCACTCTTCTTCAGGTTTTCTTGAATTTCAATTAACTGCATATCGCTTCTTTCTTTAGCAAGCATCAGTAATATAAACCCACTTATTAAGAATAAGCAAAAGCTTAATCCGAGTATAATTCCGAATATGGTATTGTCGGCCAGTCTTAAGGCATATGCGGAAAAACCTAAAGAAATAACAGCACTTATCAGGAATACCGATCCGGTTAAAAAATAACATATGGCCAATACTATTTGCAGTGAAAATCTCAAACCTGATTTCTTAAGCAGGAATAAACTTGGCAAGAAGTAAAAGCTGCTTTGGAGAAGAAAGATTAATCCTATCCGATAGGGGCTATCCAAGAATAAGGTTATGGAACATACTAGGGTTATACCAATAGATGTTAAGATATGTAACTGGCGTCTTACATCTTGCCCAGATAAAATTCGTATGGCCCAGGCTTCATAGGCACAGCCTAATAGTAAAGAAGCATTCGCCAGCACTGTGAATCCGTCATAGGTGCCGATCCTATAAAAAAGCATCATGGAGCCGGCAGCCTGTAAAAATTTAGCTGTGATCCAGTATGGAACTTCTTGTGGATTGCTGTTGTTGTATTTAAATAATACCAATAATATACCAAATAAAAAGGATCCGATAGCCAGCATTAACACTACAGTTCTTAAGTCCACGATATCCCCTCTAATTTTGTCTTCATAATGTAAATTCTTCGTTATCCCGATTAATTCCCCGGTATTTAATAGATAGATATTTGATAACCATTTCTTTCAATCTGAAAACTATATTTACAATTTTTCGATACCTTTCATGGTGTTAATATTACTCCATTAACATGGCTGGAGTATATTCAGCATGCCGGAACTCGTCAATTACACGTTCTATAAAATAACTTTTCCCAGTTGGATGATGACATTATTTGATTGACAATATGACCAGGTGGTCATATAATATAAGTGTGAATATGACCACCTGGTCACATATTATTAGATGGAGGATCTGATGCCGAAAGCAACCTTTTTTAACTTGCCGAATGATAAGAGAAGCTTAATAATCTCAGCTACTATGAAAGAATTTTCTAATGCCAATTATGATGCAGCCAGTATAAATCAAATATGTAAAAACTCAAACATTGCCAAAGGGAGCTTCTATCAGTATTTTACCGATAAGCTGGATCTGTACGTATATAT
>JAAYRX010000228.1 GCA_012518535.1 Clostridiales bacterium
GGCCTTGATGGTGTCCGTGAGTTTGTAAGGACCTGGCTTTCCACATTTCATGCCGATGAAGGGAAAGTAATTCCGGTGGTCCAGACAAGGGCAAACGGCCGTTCCGTTACGGAACTGCAGATTGACTTTACTGTCAACGGTGAAATAGAACAAGTCCCCATGTTTGTAGTAGCAGATTTGAGAACCCAGGATACCCTGGATGAAGTACGCATCTACTGCCATTGCTCCTTTGTCCCGGGACTTCAGGCATATAGAAAACCCCTGTTTAAGCCGGCCCACCTTGAAATGGGAGATCCGGGTCTGCTGACCGGGGCTGTCAGGGAGTATTATGAGGCACTTCACCATGTGCCTGCTATGGATGTGGACAGGATTCTTGCCAGTATGGGAGAGGGATGTAAATTTGGGGGCTATGAGCCGGAAGATCCGGATCACAGGCCGGCGGAAACACCGGAAGAGATCAGGGCTAAATTTGAGTATATGGCAGGTTATATCCCAAGATGTGTAGGCATGCGTTATGAGACCATAATCGATGATGGACGTACCTGTGTCATAGAGTGGGTACATATCGTTTCAAGGGCGGGACAGGAGGAAAGGGCCAGAATTGCCATATCCGGGGTTTCAGCTTATGAAAGAGGGGACGATGGCCTGCTCTGTTCTATCCGCATATGCGATTATGCAGGCCTGGAGCGTACAATTGACTGGACCAAAACTCCGGTTACTAAGGAAGAAGCTCAGAAAATCAATTTTGTGGAAGAGTTCCCGGCAGGAGTGGGAAGGAAGGGCCAGAGCTGACAGTCAGGCAATGGCCTTTCTACCAGCTCTCTTCCTATAGCTAATCCTTGTATTTCAGCCTGCATATTCCCTGGGTCATAGTCCCCATGGGACAGTAGACACACCAGCTACGGGGCTTATATAATACCATTGTGACCAGGCCCAGAAATGTGGACGTCAGCATCACGCTGTAAAACCCGAATGCAAATTGGGTAATCCAGGAAGGGACCGGGGTGGTGTTTGCCCAGTGCCATGGGAGTTTGAGTGTCCAAAGCAGGGTGACAACTTCCTTAAGGCCCCTAACCCCTGAAAAGACCAACCAGGTATTAAAGAGCATGTTAAAGAACATGATCATAAAGAAGGCCAAAAAGCCATAGCGAAACCATTTGGAACGCAGCCAAGGTGGTATATCCCGATTTCTGGATAGCTTAAACTTACTACCCAGAAGTTCAAAGAGTTGCCCACGTCCGCAGTAGCGGTTGCAATAGGCCTTGCTTCCGCTGATAACCGATATCAACAAGGGTACTATAAAACAGATAAGACCCAGCCAGGCAAAGAGGATATTAAAAAAACCTAAAATTATATAAAGTCCGGACGCAATCCATAGATAATCATACCAGTATTTCTTTCTTCTCATTTTGTTCCTCCCTGTCAATGATGGATATCACCGATGCTGGACATACCTTCTGGCATTTCCCGCAGCCAATGCATTTATTCCTATCCACAAGGGCATATAGACCTCTGAATATGGATATGGCTCCCAAGGGGCATACCTTTTCACAAGCCCCGCATGCGACACATTCATTTGATATAGCCGCTACTTTCTTTGATAACCTCATATTCGACCTCCATATATCTGATGATTAGTATATTACCATATTACAATATACTGAAGTTGTTTTGAATTGTCAACTTCTTTATTTGATAATTTTAATAGAAAGCCTCATTCTCCGCCTTTGGGCTGGAGAATGAGGCTTGGTTAATCCGATGAGTTTAAATGTTTTGATCTGTTTAGCTATTTGGTCTATTTAAGTATCGAGGCCAGGAACCAAATATTTTTGCTGAAGGAGGCTACATAGTCTTCAAACAGGGCTACTGTTTCGAAGTCTCCTTCTTCATCGGCGGAATTTCTGATTTCCGTGGCCATAGCCTTCATGGCTTCCAAGTCCTTCTTGACGATTTCCAGGGATTCCTTGATGGAGAAATCCTTTGCCTTAACCTCCTGGATGGTGGCATTCTCCAAGTACTCTGCCATGGTGGACAGGGGCATTAAACCCTTCATCTTTAATAGCTCTGCCACCTGGTCAAAGCTTTCGAACATTTCATCATATACGGATTCCGTAAAGTTATGCACCTCTACGAACTGGGGTCCTACTACGTTCCAATGAATATTGTGCAGCTTAACGTTTAACACTGCCAGATTTGATAGATAGCTTTGTATTAAATTTAAGTTTTTCATGATCTTCCTCCATTTATTTTTCTTTTTGATAGTTTTTCCTGTTGGTTATATGTTACTATATTATCCTGGGAACAAAAAGGAACAAATTTGTTAGTAGGTGAGGATATGAAAAGCAGATCTATTGGGGGACTGAATATAGTAGAGAATCTGATTAAGCTAAGGTGGGTACCGGAGATACTTGAATCCATAGAGCTGGGCAACCGGAATTACAGCGAGATTCTACGAAGCATACCCTATTTAAGCCATACCGAACTGAACAGGAAGCTGAAGATCCTGATAGAGAAGGGGGTCATAAAGAGGGCGGAAGAGGGCAATAACACCTATTATATGCTCCTGGATTTTGGTAGGGATCTGGTTCATATATTCAGGCACTTGGAGGACCTGGAAGAGAAGTATTGTAAAAGCGTGCACTAAGAACCCATAGCTTGTCTACACAATGATTGGAAAGTATAGTATAATATTAGCAGACATAGGTAACTTAACTGGCTAAGGTATTCTTGTGAAATTTAGTGTAAATGGGGGTATAATGGTGGCAGAAAAAGTAGAACTAAGGGACAAGTTTTTAGGATGTATAGCTGGTGTACATATTGGGTCATCTATGGGTGCTACCGTAGAGGGATGGTCATACCAAAGGATAGAAGAGACCTATGGAACTGTAGACAAGCTCCGTCCCTACGAGCACTATGGTAATGGATGGATGAGAGAGGCAGGCACTACTGAAGACGGCGTAGAGAGACAGAAACTGATGATCACGGCCATAATAGAGAAGAAGGATAGGGTCAATGCAGAGGACGTACGAAGGATCTGGCTAAGGGATATAAAGCCGGAGTCAGCGGGCATGGTTTCCGAACCTTTCGAGGCTACTCTACTGGCCATGGCCAAGACCGGTATACCTGCAAGGGATTTAGGAAGGTATTGCGACTATGCCGGACTGAACAGCTTTGCCAGAGCATGCCATCCCATTGGCTTGATCAACGCAGGGGATGTTTTGGGGGCAGCGGAGGATGTACTGGAAGTCGGACAGCTGTACCAAACAAGCAACAGCAGAGGTTTGAAGTGGGCCATGGTTACCGGTGTGGCCATAGCTGCAGCAACAAAACCCGATGCCACTGTAGACAGCGTGATTGGAGCGGTATTTGATACCTGTGACCCTGATATAGTGGTTAAGGAAATAGACAAACAGTTAAAACATACAGCCCACTGCAAGGATTTCAGGGAGCTGAGGGAAGCCTTTGACTCGGAATACAGCGGACAAGGGATGACCTAT
This sequence comes from Clostridiales bacterium, assembly GCA_012518535.1. Taxonomy (GTDB): domain Bacteria; phylum Bacillota; class Clostridia; order Caldicoprobacterales; family UBA3941; genus UBA3941. Next base: position 3,498 of record JAAYRX010000228.1, read on the forward strand.
GCCCTTGCATTTGCCAACGAGGTAGTAACAAAAGGGATATGCATCTTTAATATGGTAAAGGGCAACACAAAAGATGCAATAATTGCAGGCGTCAATTTGGGAAGGGACACGGATTGTCTCGCAGCGGTTTCAGCGGGTATCTCCGGTGCGCTTACCGGCTCATCATCTATACCACAAGAGTGGATGGATCAGGTAGACAGGGCTACGAAATTGAATATTTACACTAATTCACAAAGAACGCTAAAAGAGCATGCCGATGGTCTGTATGAGGCCTATATAACAAGGTTCAGAAAGATGAATGCCCTGGCCGGGGAGATGGGGATATCAATTTAAGGGAAATACCTCATTACCAGGTCAAAGGTGGCGAATGCTCCTTATTAAATTAGGTGGTTATTATAGTTTTTAAAGGATAAGGATAAAGAGAATAAAAAAAGAGCAGTCATATGGCTGCTCTTTTTTGTTCAAGTCTGAATGTCTTCTTTATAGTTTTATTAGAATATACGTCTGGCCGTTATCAGCTTCTTGCTATAGCCGCTTAGGCTGCTTATCTTAACCCCATCCCTCTTGTTGGATGCGTGGATAAACTGATCGTTGCCGATGTATATGCCAACATGTCCTGAGAAACAAAGGATGTCCCCCTGCTGCAGGTTGCTCCTGGATACGGACCTTCCCACTGAACGCTGGGATTTGGAACTATGGGGTAGGCTTACCCCGAAATGTCCGTACACATATTTTGTGAAACCGGAGCAATCAAAGGTATTAGGACCTGAAGTACCAAATACATATCTGTAGCCCTTGAACTTCATAGCGTAGGCTACTACTGCACTGCCTGAACCGCTACCACTCCTGCTACTGTCTGATGAAGTATTTGAGGAGGAGCCGGATGATGAACTGGATGAGGAGCTGGATGATGAGGCAGGTCTTTTGGGCTGGGGTTTGGGTTTTACCTTGGTCCCTTTTGCCTCAATATGCTTTACGGGTTCCTTGACAACCTTTTCCTCGACTATATCCCGGGAAATCTCCTGTCCATCCTCCTTGGTCACCAGAGCCGTAATATCCTTCTGACCCTTTTCACCCTGCTGAACTACCTTGGTCTTGCCTTTTTCCAAGCTGCTGTCATTCTTAACTTCGGTTTCATAGGGTATTTCCCTGGAATATTTGATCTTTTCCTTAGTCAGGACCGTCAGCAATTTTTTCTGCTGCCCAATCCTGATAATATCGCCGGGTCTGATTATATCGCCTTCCAAGTCGGGATTGCTAAGCTGAAGATCGGATACGCTTACGCCCTTGTCGAAAGCTATGGACCAGAGAGAATCGCCTTCCTGAACTTCGTACTCTTCCAACTCTTGATTGCCGTGAAGAATAGTGCCTACCGCCTCTTCGGGACTAATTATATCTTTAACGGACACGACCTCTTCCCCGAAATCAATATCCTCTTTAAAAGCGATTTCTTCAAGCTGGCTGTCCTCTTGTTCTTCTATCTTCTGTATGTATGGAGCCTTTATATCATCAATTACCTTTTCTGCTGCTTCAAGATCTTTAACATGGCATATTTTTGTTCCATCTATGCTTATAGAAACAGAATTCACTCTTACGTCGACAGCCTCCACAATGGCTTTTTCCAATACCATATTGTTGGTGAGCCTGGTGGTTGGTACATTGGCTACTGCGAAGTGAATCTCGGTATCGATGAAGACATCTTCAGGGTATTCCTCTTTTAACCCCCTCTCTATACTGTCATAGATTAACAGGGCCCTTGCCGGGAATCTGACAATCCCTACCTGCTGGTCATTGACGTACATTGTGTACATGGTATCGTCATCATCTGTATAAGCCAGAGCAGGGACAGCTGAGTTGATCAGCAGCAAGGACAATAATGCGGTGCATAACAGGATCTTAAAGTTTTTCATAATAACCTCCACTTAAAGCAGCTTGTCTGTTACAGGTTTGTTTCGAAGTTTTACAAAACTGTTACATTATTATAATATATATTCTACATCAAATCCAGATCTCCTACTCATTTTTTTAATTAATTTAAAAAAAATTAATATTTTTTTTCATCCCGGGTCAATGGCTGAATTTATCCCATAAAATGTCCTCCTGTAATTTACCGGCTCCATGATGTATAATAGGTGTAGTTTATGAATGCAATGAATGACAATATGGAACCATTAGGAGAACTCCAAGCGGATCCGGTAGGGAGGTAACCATCGTAGCAACCAAGCAGAATAGTTTGACACAGGGAAGCATCTTAAAGGCATTGTTTAGACTGGCCATTCCAATTATGGGAACATCCTTTGTTCAGATGGCCTACAATATGACGGACATGATCTGGGTAGGCAGGATAGGAACCAGGGCCGTGGCATCGGTCGGGACGGCCGGCTTTTACTCCTGGCTGGCCATGGCCTTTGTATTGATACCTAAAATAGGTGCGGAGGTAGGGGTTGCCCAATCAGTGGGCAGGCAGGACATGAAAGAGGCCAAGGTGTATATAAAGCACAGCTTTCAGATGGTTGTGGTTCTTGCTCTTATCTATGCCTCTTTAATGATAGTGTTCAGAAGACCCTTAATTGGATTTTTCAATCTGGGGGAAGCGAATATAGTAAAGGATGCCATCACATATTTGGTTATTATCGCTTCGGGCATGATATTTTTCTTTATCAATCCGGTTTTCTCTGCCGTATTCAACGGCTATGGGGAAAGCAGAACGCCTTTTTTGATAAACTCAGCAGGGCTTGTTATCAACATGATCCTGGATCCGCTTCTGATAC
>JAAYRX010000235.1 GCA_012518535.1 Clostridiales bacterium
CAGTTGGATAGATGCGATAAGCCACATTTTATCTATCTATATCAACATGACCCATATATGGAGCATCCTATTGTAAAACTTCGTGCTGATAAGTTTGGTGCATTGTATGATACGAACGAGATTGTGGCATTGATAAAGGATTAATTACCTCTCCATCGATAACTTTTAACGGGATAGAGGTCCCATCAGGAAACCATTGACGTTTTGTATCTATAAGGTTTACCTCTTTTCTTACGATCTCCCAAGTGTTCTGTGGTATACCTCGCCGCAAACTCTCTTTAAAGGTAGTCGGTCGTTCAAATTCGTAAATCTCGTGGTTCTCATCAGAATGTATTAGTTTACTTTTATACGGCACTCCTTTACGCTTGTCTCCATACATTTTCGGACCGTAAAACCATTGTTCAGCTGTATATTCATAATCCCAGTCTCCCGGTTTGTCACTGATAGATATCCCACGAACATCATCGATAACTTTAATACTATCGGTGTCGCAGTATATTATGGATGACACATTCGCTATGAGTGCATCCAAAATTTTGACACGAGCATAGCTTGTAATAGATGCCGACACCACAGGGAAAGAATGGACAGCATCTTTCGCATCCTCCGAAGAAAGTTGGACCCAAGGGTTGTTATCGGAGTCGTGCACGATAACCAACCCCTCCAACTCACCTACGAATTGTTCCAGCCTAACATATCTTTTGTCGCCGCCGTTTCTTTGACCAAATTTTCCGTATAAGCCGTTTCCATAGTTTTTATATAATTGTTCCATGGCAGCATCTCCATTTTGTTTACATTGTCTTCGACCTTCCAAAGTCATTGCAGCAAAGCCCGCAAAGTATTTTTCCGATTCTGGGTAATGTAAAGCCCTGTGGATACGTCTGATTTGGGCTCCATACCGTATCGCAGCACGCAGTTCAATGCCTGTGTAAACTCCTCTCCACGAGCCTGTTGGAAAGATTAGTTTCTTGTCTTTCGGGTCTCTATAGGGTAGGAGCCCAACGATTCCGTCCGGTACGACAACGTCACAATCTATCATGAGATGTTCGTTGTCGTGGAGTAGGGATAAAATTTCGTGTTCGTCTTTAACGTAATGGGCTTTTGATGGGTTAGGAATGTCACAATCACGCATGATTGCCACATACATTGAATTAACGTCATAAGAGGAAACTTCTAAAAGACCGCGCCGGAATATCTCACAACGACCTCCGTAATAGCCTAAACGCTCCAAATCATGTTTCCATTGTTCAGAAGATGTTCTTCTCCATCGACCTGTAAAGTAGTTCCGTCGAAATATCTCTAGCGCGGCTCCGTAACGAGTCGGTTTAAACGGAGTGCCAAATCTATTAATAAGTTGGTCCTGCACCCAGTTTGCTAGGATATAGGTGGCTTCCGCATCATCCAGGACTTGCGCTTTTTTGCCTTCTTCGGAATCCAGGTATCCTTCTCGTTTACAGATACCGCGTTCCTCCTGCATGTTTAGACGAGTAATCCAACTATCCAGCGAGCCGAAAACGTGGTTAGCCACATCCATTATATCGTTATTATTTATGGTTTTACACGATATAAACCGAGAACCAGCATCTAAACGCTCGTTGGTGTCGATACACGGTTGTAAATAGGCTAGGTCGTAAGCGGTGTTAAACCCGATGAATGTTGGGACCTGTCGATTAGATTTAAACAATTTTTCGATTTTAAATAATCCCTCCTGAAAATCCTCTATACTGTCGTAATAATCAGCAATTTGTTCCCTACGACCGCGCCGTTTAGTGGTATAACCAAAATAAGCCCCACAAATAAATCTATGATTGTCAGTCTCCGTGTCGAATGCAACAAAATTTCTAGATCTAGGCCTTCTTACCTTTTTAGGTCTCTCAAATACATAACCAATATCAGAATTCACCATTTCAACCAAACCTCATACTCAATTCCTTCTAAAACCCATTCCCCCGAGGAAAAAGCCCCTGACTGAAGGTCCCCTAACCTACCCATAGCATGGTTAATCGCCTGACTACGGAGGATTTGTAACTCCGC
>JAAYRX010000233.1 GCA_012518535.1 Clostridiales bacterium
AAAGAAATTTTGGAAGACAGGCAGATGAGCCAGAAGGAGCTTGCCATACGAACTGACGTAACAGAACCGCATGTCAGCAGTATAGTTAACTGCCAAAAAGCCATCTCTGTTTCCTATGCTAAAAAACTGGAATACGCTTTAGGCATTGATGCTAGCTTTTGGGTTAATCTGCAGGCCAATTACGATAAAGAATTAGCAGATTTCGAGGAAATTAACGGGATTTCCGACCAGGAACTTGAGATCCTAAAGAGGCTTAGTAGTATAGTGAAGCATCTAAAAGAGATAAGGATATTAGAACCGGAAGCCCATGGACCAATGCTTGTCATTAGCCTCAGAAGATTTTTAAACATTAGCAGCCTAACTCGGATACCCCAGATTTCCCAAACAGGGGCTTACCGTCTAGCCACAGCAACAAATATTGATCCTTTTGTTTTATTTACCTGGCTGAGGATGTGCGACTTGATTGTCAAGGACCAAGAAACAGAGCAAGGGTTGGATATTGACAGATTAAAGGATAAGGTCCCTTTGATTAAAGAACTGATGTTTGAAGATGTGACCGCTATCCAGCCCCGATTAAAAACCTATCTGGCTGAGTGTGGTATCAAGTTTTCTATTGTAAAAAATTTTCGAGGCGCTCCGGTTCAGGGTGTGATCAAAAGGAATAGTGATGGTACCCTTAATTTGCTCATGACCACCAGACGTAAATTTGCCGATATATTTTGGTTCACATTTTTCCACGAAATCGGCCATATCATAAACGGTGACATTGATGATAAACTGGTTGATTACGATTTTGCCAAAGGTGAGGCGGAGGATCGAGCGGATATGTTTGCGGCAAATATCTTGATTGACCCGGCAGCATATGAGGGTTTTGTGGCAAAAAAGGATTTTACGCTATCCTCTATCAAAGGATTTTCAGTCGAACAGAACATCCCCGCCTATATTTTAATAGGTAGGTTACAAAGAGATAGGCATTTAGGGTATTATCAATACTCGGATGAAAAGGTCAAATATGTGCTCGGGGAAGGTTAGATAATTTTAGTTGAAATTGGGGGAGGGAAAAATGACAAAGGAACAAGAATTAATGCGCTATCTCCACAAAAAAGTGTTTGATCCAATTCTGGATTCGCCAGATGCCCCGTCCAATATAAAAAGTGGTGTAAACCTTACAATAGCAAGAATGAGCAGATTGAGTGCTGAAAAGATGGTTCAATACTTTTGGTCTGCCCTTGCCACAGATAATGCAATCAAATTTTCCAAGAAAATGAAAGCAGAGGGTCTAACACGTTTTGAGGATGTAATGGAGGAATTTAGGGATAAGTTTAATGATGAATGGCTTAGAGCCTAGAATCTAAGGTACAGGTTCACACAAGAATACAAACTGGCTTCAGCCAGGAAGACTGAGGTTATGAGATGGGAGTCGCCTTCTGTGGCGGCTTTCATTGTGTTTTTTTATACCCGGTTTTTAGGAGGTGAAACCCTTTGTATGAAAATACCCATTCTGTCCAGTCTGTTTAAAGACCGGGGCAGCCCCAGAAACAGCTTTTGGCAAAATGCCTATGCTTTTTTCTTTGGCCCCACACCTAGCGGCAAAACGGTCAATGAAAGAACCGCTATGGCTACCTCAGCAGTATATGCCTGTGTGCGGGTGTTATCGGAAACCATCGCCTCCCTGCCCCTTCATCTCTACCGGCGAACGGGTGAGGGCAAGGAAAGGGCTGTAAATCACAATTTATATCACCTGCTCCATGACGAGCCAAATCCTGAGATGACTTCATTTGTGTTTAGAGAAACACTGATGGGTCATCTTTTACTTTGGGGAAATGCCTACGCTCAAATCATCCGAAACGGGCGGGGGCAGGTGGTGGCCCTTTACCCGTTGCTCCCGGACC
>JAAYRX010000229.1 GCA_012518535.1 Clostridiales bacterium
GCGTTGTTGTAGACTTTGAATAAAGCCCATCAGGCACCTGTAATTCGTGCCTGTTTAGCGGTATTAAATAGCTGACATTGAACAAAACCCCTGAAGACCTTTGCGTATTTCAGGGGTTTGTTTTTACAGTTATACATTTTGACATAGATCTTACCTTATGCCAGGTATCGAACAACTTCTTGCGCTAGTCTATTAACTTAGGGAATGGTTATTGATAAACGAATGACTTCATTGCTTAGTTCTCTCCAAATCGTTCAATTAGCCATTACTAATAAACTTAATCAGGACAACACTCGACTTAATACAAAGCTATATGGTTTAATTGATTTTGAAGTGTAAGAATTTCTGTAACATGTATAGAATAGGAGGATTGGGGATTGGATAGGGTACATTTGATTGCAATAGACTTGGATTTCACAGCCTTGGACAACCTATATGAACTAAACGATATAACAGCAGGGGTATTAAAGAAGCTGGCAGAACTGGGGCATAAGGTAGTAATTGCAACAGCAAGGCCGCCCAGTATGACCCTGCCCCATTACCGCAGGTTGGAACTGGATACCTTAGCCGTATTATGCAACGGTGCGGATGTGGTTGATTTATCCAAGGAAGGATCAGTCCCGGAAACGAGATACCTGTCTGCTCCTGAACTGGAGAAGGTTCTGAGTATCTTTCCCATAGATATTATAGATAAAATGGGACTTGAAAGACATGATGATGTTTATGTATATGGTGATATGAGCGAATCCGATTACCATATGGAACTTATTGAGCAAACAAACAGCCAATTCTTTGATATAGGGGATATTCCCAAAATTGACGTTGGCCGTGTTTTTCTATGGATAAAGAATGTTCCCGAAGCAGCTGGGATTATTGGTCAGCTGGAGAAAATGGATAACATCAGTTTCTATTACAGGAAAGCCAGAAGTGGGAAGGACCAGATCTATATAAGCATACAATCCATACTGGCAAACAAATGGTATGGTGTAATGAAGGTCGCAGAACATTATGGGATAGCCAGGGAAAACATCATTACCTTCGGGGATGAGATTAACGATAAGATGATGCTGGAAAAGGCGGAGCTGGGTTTTGTAATGAAGAACGGCAGGGATGAACTAAAAAGACAAATTGGCAATATCACCCGCTATACCAATATCGAAGGTGGAGTAGGAAGGGAGCTTATAAGGCTCTTTAACCTTCCGGACAAGATCTAGTATATCATCATCTGTTGAACCTATAACGGGATTGAACCAACCCATAAAACGGTGCGAATAATGACGGGTTTGGGTTTTGATAAATATACAAAATAAGGATGCCCGGTTGGAGTTATTATCCGACTGGGCATCCTTCTAACCAGCACAAGGGACTAATTGATTAATTTAGTCAAACCTTGGAGTTGTTCTTAATATAGTCGATGAGGAGATCAACCTGGGTAAAGGCTACACAGGTAACGGTGTCTGCACCACCATAGTACATGGCTATACGTCCGGTATCCGCATCGGCCAGGGCTGCACAGGGGAATGCAACGTTGGGAACATCGCCTACGCACTCGTACAGGGTTTGAGGTGAAAGGATATAGGGCTCGGTCCTGTACATTACCTTCCAGGGCTCATCCAGATCCAGCAGGGCTGCACCAACGCTGTAGACAAATCCGTTACATGATGTTAAAACACCGTGGTAGATCATCAGCCAGCCCTCGGTGGTCTCAATAGGAATGGGACCGGCACCGATTTTTGTAGCTTGCCAGCCCTCCGTGGTAGCCATAACATGCCTATGCTTTCCCCAATAGGTCATATCTGGGCTTTCACTATAGAAGATGTCACCGAATGGGGTATGGCCGTTATCACTGGGTCTGCTGAGCATGGCAAAGTTGCCGTTGATCTTTCTTGGGAACATGACACCATTCCTGTTGAAGGGCAGGAAGGCATTTTCCATTTGATAGAACTTTTTAAAGTCATATGTATATGCTACCCCAATGGTTGGACCATGATAGCCGTTACACCATGTTACATAATAACGGTCATCAATCTTACAAACCCTTGGATCATATCCATAGACAAATTTACCTATCTCAGGATCATCGCAGATAAAGGAAATGGGGTCGTGGTCCAATTCCCAATTGATGGCGTCCTTGCTTCTGCCGGCGTGGAGCTGCATTGCCCTTCGCTTGTCGTCACAGCGGAATACTCCGGCAAACTCACCTTCAAAGGGGACAACAGCGCTATTGAAAATACTGTTAGAACTGGGTATCAGATCTCTCGGAATCACGGGGTTTCCACTGTAGCGCCACATTACTTCGTGGGAACCTTCCGGTCGGTCTTCCCAGGGAATGTTGGGAAGCGGTTCTCCAATAATGGTTTTCTTAGTCATAGGCTTCCTCCTTAAAAATAATATTTTTTCTTTGAGTAATTGAAATCTACCCCCATGGGAAATCCATTATTTTTGGGGAATTTGGCTTGTTTAACGGAATAAGGCGATATATTTAAACATATCATCTAAAATTATTCCGTTTGCTTTGAATATATCATTATTCAGTATATTTTGTCAATTTGAATTCTCCTTCAGGTCATGGGCATTTGGGCACGAAGCCTCTTGTTTTGCCTCTTCCAGTAGTGCCTGAAGTAGGGGTTACCCTTAATTCTGACAGGCTTGTTCCGGTTTTGATCTATAAAGTCCAGGATGAGCCTTTCCTCTTCCTCAAAGGCCTTTTTCATTATACCCTTTAGGATATCCGGATTTGGATTTTTCATGTCAAGACCGCTGACCTCCTGGGTGAGAGCCTGCTCGATCTCATCTCGTCTTTTTATATAAAGGTCAAGGTTTTGGATCCTGTTTTCTATTACCATGCGATGAAATTCTTCCCTTAGATGCCAATATCTTAGGGCTGTATCCGTTTCATCTTCACTGAACAGAAATTCCTCCTGATCCAGCATCCAATAGGGTTTAAAGAGGGATAGACAGGGGGTGGAGCTGCCGGTTATCCAATAGGTAGGCGTCCCTTCGTGGATAGAGGCTACATAACTGCCCGTTGCATGGTCACCAATAACAAAGCCGGCGTGCATGCATACGCTCTTAAGGGAGCTGGCTTTATAGGGGTTTGCATCTACCCTGTCCTCATGGGACCTGAGGATGTCCTTCATGGTATCTACGGTAATATTACCCTTGTTTTGCTCCAGGATTGCAGAGCTGGCCGCCAGCCTGGCCCTGGAACCGCTGAAATGGGTAAATACGGGTTCTGTATAGCATCTGGCGAAGTGAAAATCTTCCTCCCCCTTACACCATCCCTTATCCACCGCATGCCTTATCAGATCCGGATGGCAGAGGTCAAAATCCCTGCCTATGGACAGGCAATTGGAGATACTGCGCACGTCCTTAACCTCTTGGGCGGCCCAATAGATACCGGCGGTTTCCAACACCCAGGCGGAATTGCTGTCGGCTATCAGGAAGGAATTGTGATAGGTAAAATTTTTATTATATCCGCAGTTGCCACCCTGACCATATTCCTCCAGGAGCTTGATTATGTACATAAGGGCTTCTTTACTGGTCCTACACCTCTCCAGGGCTAAACGTACCATATCCATGCCGATCAGGGCATCTTCCCCATAAGGTTCCCTGGTAAACACCGCCTCATTCCCGATATTTAGTCCAAATTCGTTGCATCCCATCTCACAGCCCCAGATCCAGGAGGGCTTTAGCAGTAGGACCTCGTAGGTGTGGGGGACCTGGTCGATTTCGATATAGGTGCACTTCACCTTGGTGTTTTCTCCATGATCAGCGGCAGGTATCCTGACCAGGATATGTGGTTCGTTGGGTTGGCGGTCGCTGTTCTTGGCAAAGATGGTTACACCATCCCTTGTGGAATTACCCAAGGCTACCATGGTATCACACATATGGCTTCCTCCTTTTTTCAATGAAATCCGTTAGGTATAGACGAAAACAAAGTAAAACAAGGGGATTCCGGACCTTAATGTTTTTCGTTCTATTATGTATAGCCGGTTTTTGTTGATATAAAAAGATGCATGGTGCGAAATATTTTTCTTTGAATATGGATCGCATAAAAATTGAGTACTTGCTACATAATCAAAGGCAGTCTAAACAGGTTGAGCAAGCCGAACACTTGGGCTATAATCATCTTGTGGTTGGATGTAATCATTCCCAAACTACAGTCCTGACACACTGCTTAACTAATACCATTATATACCACTACATAAGGGTATTTCAAGGACATGTTCCACCTATGCCGATTCCACTGCTGCAGCAGGATCAACCATGAATTTAGGAGGATTATATGACCAGGACGGTCTTAAGAAATTTTGCCATATATGCAAGAGAAAAACTGATAGAGGACACACGAGTCAGGGCTTCCATGATGGGTATAACAGAAGATGGAATACAGCCCCCGTTGCTGGAATCAAAATCGGCTGATGAACTGGTATTTGAAACCGGTACGGCAAAGCCATTTGCAATATCAGGAGATGAGGTTAGGCTGTATAGGGCACTCATTGATGAGCTGGAAAAAAGGAAAAAGCACTCCAGCCATAGAGTTGCCTATAAGGAGTTAATAGAGGATATAGCCTGTACCTGGTTTGTCAGGCTTGTTGCCATTCGTTTTTTGGAAATCAATAATTATCTTCCCAAGGGGATTCGGGCCCTATCATCGGGAAGGCAGGAGGTAGAGGAACCAGAATTGGTGATCCGATACTTTGATGCCGGCCTCAATCTTACGGACAAGGAGATTGGGCAACTAGAGGAATGGAAAACAAAGGCCGACCCTATATCCATGGACAGGGCCTTTCGCCTGCTCCTGATAAAGCTATGCCATGAGCTAGACCAATACTTTCCCATTTTGTTTGATAGAACCAAGGCGTATCCGGATCTCTTACTTAACGTATCCTATAGCGACCCCGAAGGAGTTGTCTATAGACTGGTCCATCAGATTGAAGAGAAGCATTTTGATTTAGAATCCCAAGGGGGAGAAGGAAATGCGGAGGTGGTAGGCTGGCTGTATCAATACTATAATACCAGGCCCAGGGACAGGGTTATTGATGTTCTGTCAAAAACCATTGTAAGAAAGCGGGATATTCCGGCGGCTACACAGGTTTTTACTCCGGACTGGGTTGTCAGATACATGGTGGACAACTCGCTGGGCAGGTATTGGTTGGAAAGGAATCCGGACAGTCCCATCAGGGAGTCCTTGGAATACCTGATGCCCGGGGATA
>JAAYRX010000036.1 GCA_012518535.1 Clostridiales bacterium
CATACTAAGAAAAACAAACCAGTCAAATATTCTCTCATATCTAATATAAGGTATATGATTATATTCTTTAATTAAGCAGCATTTCTGTTTCACTAATAAGTCCCTTGAGCATATTTATCCCCTCTCCTGTAGCATCTGAATCAGGTGAAAGCAGTGTAATTATCTCATCTATTCTATTCTTGTAATCCTTAGGTTTTATATTAAAGCCATCAATCATTTTCACGGCCTTTTTCTCATTAATGCAGTATTCTTCATTCAGGGCAAATAAGACTTGGTTTAAGCAGGATATGCTTCTAAAGCAATTTCCGCATACATAATAGATGTCATCCTTATCCACATTATCCTCAGCCAATACCAAGGAAAAAGAGGCCTCAAACATAAAGTATTGAAGCAAAGCATCTTTCAAAGGTTGAGGATAGGGCCTGGTTTTGGATTTTAATTCTGATATCATACCTCTTGGATCGACAAGGATTTTACAAACAGATATTTCACCCATATACATTACATTCAAGTATCCATGGGGATGACCGGCCTGATAATGAGTTGATACTTTTCCGGCCAGGCAATCATCAATGACCTGAGACACCCTTTTTATATCCCGCAATATAAAATCCACATGATATCCCTGAATAACAAGCCACCCGCCTGCATTCACCCAGGGACCCCAGCCACCTATTTGGGTAACCAGCTTTTCTCTACGTTCATCATCCAGTTTTGCAGCTACCTTGTTTAACTCTTCGATATCAAAGCCCTCTGCTTCGTCATAATATATTCCAATATCTATGTCGGACTTTTCATGATGGGTTCCCCTTGCCCTTGAACCGCCTAAAACTATACCTATTATGCCTGGTATGTCTTCCAATTTGCTGCTGATTTTATTCAAAAGTTTCTCTACCATTGTTGTGCTTCATCCCCTTCTTTATTTAATTGTAATATTACTCCAATATAGATACAAGCTGTATCATTTATATAAATACTAAAAAGTTTATCCCATTTTATGGAGTCTTTCAGCTGAAAATAAATTAATACCTTGGTTCATAATCAAGCCTCACAAATTATCATATTGACAGTTTTCGGTTTATAACCCTATAATGAGGCAAATGCTAATTATATCTATTATTGAGGAGGGTGCAAATGTATAAGGAAAAATTAAACCAATTAATTGATAACTATAATCTTACCATTAACCAAAAAAATAGAAAAACTGACTTTTACAACGGGATTTATGACAGATGGGAAAATCCTGTTCTAACAAGAGATCACATCCCTTATTTTTGGAAGTACAATCTCAACGAAGAAGAAAACCCTGATCTGATTGAAACCCTGGGAGTAAATGCTGTATTCAATTCAGGTGCTATTTTGCTGAATGGTAAATACTATTTGGTAGCAAGAGTAGAAGGCAGTGACAGAAAATCATTCTTTGCAGTAGCCGAAAGTGACAACGGTGTAGATGGATTTAAATTTTGGGATTATCCGGTACTCCTACCCGATACGGAAAAAGATGAAGTTAATGCCTATGACATGAGACTTACCCAGCATGAAGACGGATGGATTTATGGAGTATTCTGCTCTGAAAGTAAGGATAAAACTGTTGATGACTTGTCCGCCGCCAATGCTGCAGCAGGCATAGTAAGAACGAAGGATCTTAAAGAGTGGGAAAGATTGCCTAATTTAAAAACAAAATCAGCACAACAAAGGAATGTTGTACTGCATCCAGAGTTTGTAAATGGAAAATACGCATTTTACACAAGGCCACAGGATGGTTTTATCGAAACCGGTTCGGGCGGTGGAATCGGATTTGCCCTTTGTGACGATATTGAAAACCCTGAAATCGATCATGAGGAAATTATCAACCACCGAAAATATCATACGATTACGG
>JAAYRX010000037.1 GCA_012518535.1 Clostridiales bacterium
ATGGATTAAGGGACCCAGGGTATACGTCTTACCCGATCTTTCCCCATCCTTCTGCTTAAGGGTAATATCAACGGCCCTTGTCACACCAAAACAAAAACCGGCATTATCTGCGATTATTATTTGCATAGATGGGTTTCCCTCTTAACTATCCTGTCCAGAATCTGGGCAGCCTTTAGTATGACATTATTGCACTTCTCTTCTTCTGTTCTATATTCCTTTTTCAAAGGTGTACAGTCGATATAGCCCATTTCCTTTCCGTACTCCTTAAAAAATTCCCTTGTCAGCCTGCCGATTCTGTCGCTTTCATGGGCCTTCTCCTTTACAAAAAGTTTCCCCAGCACCATCAGGGCCCCGGTTAAAGCCCCGCATTTATCCTCAATGCCCATTCCTCCGCCGAAAGCTGAAGCCAGTTTTAGCGCCTCTTTATCAAGTCCTAATTTGTATGCAACATTTGCACCATGTAGCATCTTTTCTGCACAATTCAGGCCTTCCTCTTCGCCAAATCCATTCTTTATAAGTTCACTCAACATATGAGTATCCATCCTTTCTGCTCTTATTCGATCCTTACATATTATAGCCACCGCTTTCTTAGGGATAGCCAAAACTCATCCATCCCCCTAATTACACGGTATCGCCTTTTAATGATTATATCATAAGTGCAAGCCTTAATTGGCTTGCTTCACACCGATTCAATAAATGCATCAGATAATACCTTAAAGGTTTTATCTCCTTAGTCGCATTTATTATATCATATGAAGGAGATGAAATCGCCCCGGCTTCCGAATTAAATTCATAGAACTCAAATCCGGTCCCGGGGCTTGGAAATAAACGGTTTTCAGGGATTAGTTTCATTATCCCATGGGTAACCCATACCTTCTAAATACGGCTTTGGCTTTTTCCATGTCTTGTTTGGTGGGCACGGCCACACCCTTTAAGGGGTAATCGTAACCAAGCTCCTCCCATTTATAGGCTCCCATGTCGTGATAGGGCAAGATATCAACAAGCTCTATATTATTATAGTCCCTTAACATCATGGCCAGCCTGTTAAGATCCTCAGGATCGTCGGTATAGCCGGGTATAATAAGATATCTAATCCATAGGGGTTTGTCTATCTCCCTTAAATAGTCCAGAAATGAGATTATCTTCCGGGTACCTACACCGGTTATCTCCCGATGTCTTTCCTCCACTACATGCTTTATGCTTAGAAGTACCAGGTCCGTAACCTCTAAAAGTTTCTTTGCCCTGTCTATATCAATAAACCCGGAGGTATCCACAGCAGTGTTAAGGCCCATCTCCCGTACCCTAAAAAACAGCTCTCTAACAAATTCCGGTTGCATTAAGGGTTCACCGCCAGTCGCGGTGACCCCCCCGCCCGATCCTTTGATAAAAACCAAATATTTGTTTATGTCCTCCACCAATTCATCCACTGTAATTTCCCTGCCACCTCTGGGATCCCACGAATCCCGATTGTGGCAATAGATACACCTTAAGGGACAGCCCTGCATAAATATTACATATCTGATGCCAGGGCCATCCACGGTTCCCATGGTTTCAACGGAATGTATTCTTCCCTTTATGTCCATGTCTTCAGATCCCTTCAAAGAAGGTGCGCTTAATAACATCCTCCTGTTGCTCTCTTGTCAGTTTTACAAAGTTAACGGCATATCCGGAAACCCTTATAGTAAGCTGAGGGTATTTTTCGGGATGTTCCATGGCATCCAGCAAGGTTTCCCGTTCAAATACGTTGACGTTCATATGGTGGCCCTTTTTATGAAAATATCCGTCCATCATAGCAACCAGATTATTTACCCTGGCTTCCTTATCCCTGCCCAAGGCCTTGGGCACTATGGAGAAGGTATAGGAAATACCGTCCTCGGCATACCTGTAGGGCAGCTTAGCCACTGAACTGAGAGAGGCAATAGCTCCTTTTTTATCCCTGCCGTGCATGGGATTGGCCCCTGGCGCAAATGGATCTCCGGCCTTCCTCCCGTCGGGGGTATTCCCGGTCTTTTTACCATAGACCACATTGGAGGTAATGGTTAGTATGGACAGGGTGGGTTTGCTGTTCCTATAGGTCTTCTGCTTTCTCAGCTTTCTCATAAAGCTTTCCACCAGGAATGTAGCAAGATCATCCACTCTTTCATCATTGTTACCGAACATGGGGAAATCCCCTTCTATTTCAAAGTCCACGGCCAGCCCGGCTTCGTTGCGGATGGGCTTTACCCTGGCATATTTTATGGCACTGAGGGAATCCACCACTACCGATAGCCCGGCAATACCGCATGCCATGGTCCTGAGAATATCCATATCATGCAGGGCCATTTCCAGAGCCTCGTAGCTATATTTGTCATGCATGTAGTGGATTATATTCAAAGCGTTTATATAGGTCCTGGCCAGCCATTCCATAACCTCATCAAACTTCTCCATTACTTCATCAAAATCCAAATACTCGGAAGTGATGGGGGCAAAATGAGGGGTAACCTGAAGCCCAAGCTGTTCGTCCCTTCCCCCGTTTACAGCATACAGCAATGCCTTGGCAAGGTTCGCCCTGGCCCCAAAGAACTGCATCTGTTTTCCGGTTCTCATAGCGGATACACAGCAGGCTATGGAATAATCGTCCCCCCACATGGGCCTCATGATATCATCATTTTCGTATTGAATGGAACTGGTTGCAATGGACATCCTGGCACAATATTTTTTAAAGTTTTCCGGTAGAGCCAGGGACCATAAAACCGTCATATTGGGTTCCGGGGCTGGCCCCAGATTGGTCAGGGTATGAAGGAATCTAAAGGAGGTCTTAGTTACCAGAGTCCTTCCGTCCAGGGTCATACCCCCGATAGCTTCCGTTACCCAGGTGGGATCACCGCTAAACAGTTCATTATATTCAGGTGTTCTTAAAAAGCGTACCAGCCTTAATTTTATTACAAAATGGTCGATTAGTTCCTGGGCTTCCACTTCCGTCAAGGTTCCTTCAGCAATATCCCTCTCCATATAGATATCCAGGAATGTAGAAACCCTGCCCAGGCTCATGGCCGCACCGTTCTGCTCCTTAACAGCACCTAAAAATGCAAAATAGGTCCACTGTACTGCCTCAAATGCGTTTTTAGCCGGCTGGGAAATGTCAAATCCATAGCTTCCTGCCATCTCTTTCAGGGCTTCCAAGGCCTTTATCTGCTCAGTGGTCTCTTCGCGTTGGCGGATGATTTCATCCTCCATCCAAGCTGTCTCCAAGAGGCCAAGTTGCCTCTTCTTTTCCTGAATCAGTCGGTCTACGCCGTATAGAGCAACCCGTCGATAATCGCCTATTATCCTGCCCCTGCCGTAGGCATCGGGCAACCCAGTTATAATACCCGCCTTTCTAGCCCTTCTTATTTCAGGGGTATAGGCGTCAAAAACCCCCTGATTGTGGGTTTTACGGTATTCTGTAAAGATCTTCTCTACTTCCGTTTCCAGCTTGTACCCATAGGCATCACAGGCGTTTTTTACCATTCGAATGCCGCCAAAGGGCATAATAGCCCTTTTTAGAGGTTCATCCGTTTGCAGTCCCACTATGACTTCCAAGTCCTTATCTATATGTCCCGGTTCATGGGAGGTAATGGTCGAGATGGTATTGGTATCAATGTTCAATGTACCGCCCTTTTTATTCTCCTCATCCAATAACACGGTGGTCTTTTCCCACAACTTTTTGGTCCTCTTGGTGGGTCCCGGCAAAAATGATTCATCCCCCTCATAGGGGCTATAGTTTAGCTGAATAAACTCCCTAACATCTATTTCAGATTGCCAATAGCCTTCTGTAAAATTTCTCCATGGATCCATTATATATATCAACTCCTTCTTTGTTAACTACTTCATCTTTAATATAACCGGAATCCATTACCTTCAATCTGAATAATCTCCTTGTGGAAACTGATAAAGAAAAATTCAATATAAAAAAGGGGCTTGCGCCCCTTTTTTCTTTATCCCTTTAGTTTTTCTTTTCTTCCCATCTCTATATATTCTTGCATGCCCTGCTTCCCTTGTACTGGATCTCCCTTGGGACCTTCAAAGCTACGACCCCAACCGGTTATGACCGAGGACAACAGCACCAGGAACAGGGTAAAGCAATAAAACATGTATATGCTGATCCGAGTAATGGATAGTGGTTCCACAAAATCATACCCCTTTGTAAGCAAGGCACCAATAAATACAAATACACTCAGGAAAGGCACCGCCAATACGATGGCGTTGGCAAATCCGTCTAAAAGGTTAGCACGACGGTATGGGTGAAGCCCCACACGCTTTCCAATCTCATTTTGCACCTTTCCAAAGGTTGTCATTGATGCGCTGGTAACACCCCCAAACACCAATGTGGTTATGGAAATACCAAGCATCATAGCAATCTCCGCGCCGCGAGCAGTCTTGCCCAACTTGCTGTTCAGAATGCCATCGGTGATTTTATCCAGTATCCCTGCACCGTTTAATACTCCCATAATACCGTATACAGAAAGGACCAATGTTGCCGTAGACATCATACCGTTGATGCCATCGGTCAGAAATCCTGATGGTGCCCCATCCGTAACCGATATAACATCATCAAAGGTCATTAGCTTGAAGTTGATTCCTACAATCGTACCGACTATGATCCCTACCGTGATAGCCTTGTAGATATTGCGAGTTATAACTGCCACAAATAGCATGATCGCAACGGGTATCAGCATTACGAGAGTTATGGGGTTCATATTCTGCCCCAGGATTTCACCGGCTCCAGCACCCACTGTCCCGCCTCCCCCGAAGATTAAAAACAGAATTAGCGCTGCGATACCGGCAACCAGGGAATATTTCAGCCTGCTGGCCACACAACCGCCCACGTCTGCGATACCTGGTTTCTTTGTATATTCCTGGGTGGCTGCAGATATGATGGTCGTATCCGAGATAGGAGCCAGGTTGTCCCCAAAGATACCCCCACAAACTATACCGGCTGCAAGAGCTGCAGGGTTGCTTCCCAGCAGAACTCCTGCCGGGTAGAAAATCGGAAAGCAGGTGAATATGGTCCCGATGGATGAGCCGGTAGCAGAGGAAATAACACATACCGCAAAAAAGGTAAAGCCGGTAAAGAGGCTACCCCTGACCCCCAAAGTGTCTGCCAGCCATACAAAACCCGAGGAGATATTGGTAGTTTTTATTAGCTCGGCAAATATTCCGATAGTAAAGAGTAAAACCACCACCGGCACAGCTTCCTTGGCACCCTCATATACCGCATCCCAAAAGCCCTCATAATAACCCCTCTTCACAAATATGGAGCTGACCAACAATGCAACAAACGCGCCCATGGCCAAGGCATGCATCTCAAATGCCTTGT
Organism: Clostridiales bacterium; assembly: GCA_012518535.1. Taxonomy (GTDB): domain Bacteria; phylum Bacillota; class Clostridia; order Caldicoprobacterales; family UBA3941; genus UBA3941. The sequence continues at coordinate 5,339 of JAAYRX010000037.1, forward strand.
AAACGATAAAATACAGAACACAAAAGAACAGAAAGATACATACCGGAAGAAAAGCTACGACCATTCCACCCTTGAATTCAAGCCTTTGATCATTATTCATATCGGAACCTCCTTCTTTTAAACAATAAATATTTATTATTCGTTTAGATTCATTTTCATAATATTTCTATACTTGGATCCGATGGTGCGTTCCAGTTCAAAGGGCTCACCGCTTAATATCGGATACCCATCCAGAAAACTCCTGATCTCATCGATCTCTGCATCTTCCAGATCAAACTCAAATACTTTTGTATTGGATTCAACATGCCTGCTGTTTCTTACCCCTATGATTGCCGCACCTACCCCTGGCTGGTTGAGGATATACTTTGCCGCTACATTAGCAATATTAACGTCGTGCCTATCGGCGATTCTCTTAAGGAGTATAAGTAAATCCTGATAACCATCCCATCCCAGGGTATCCTCGATAACCTGAAGGTATTTTACCTGGGAGCGGGTTTCAGGTGCCTCCACAGTCCTTCCCAACCATTTATCTGACAGGAATCCCCCCGCTATTGTGCCATAACAAAGCAGGGAAATATTTCTGGTTTTGCAATACTCTATTAGGGCCTTTTCCGGACGTCTGTCAAAGACGGAATACTGGGTCTGAATGGAGACGATTGGAATACCAGCCTCAACAATTTCCGCAAAATGCCTGGTATCAAAATTAGTGACTCCAACATTGCGAATCTTGCCCTTCTCCTTCAACCTATACAGATGCCCTGCAGTATCCAAACAGCCCGGAGTATCGTAATCCCACCAATGAAACTGCACCAGATCCAATACATCTCTGTTCAGGCGTCTGAGACTGCGGTCAATAATGTTCTCAGTATATTGGTAATCCACCTGGCTGAGCATATTGATATTGGGCACAAATTTGGTGTGAATCTGGATATCATGTGGCGAAATCCCGCTGCCTCTTTTTAGTTCATTTACGAACTCACCCAGAAATTCCTCAGTGCCTGTATAGATATCAGCACAGTCAAAGGTTGTAAATCCCCTTTCCACCAGCATATGGAATGCCTGCATGACATCTTGCATATCGAGACTGCCCATGAGATTGTGTCCCTGGGATAATTGCCAACAACCATTAATAACCCTGTTGATAGTATAGCCTTCAGTAAGCTGGATCCTTTGAGTCATTATCCTTCCTCCCCATCATAAATTTTTTCTACCGTGCATTCGGCATGACTAAACTCCTTGGTTCCTATACGGGTGATCTTAAATTTTGCTCCACAATTGGGATCCGGGCAGGCTATGATACTGTCGGACAACATCCAATCGTTTGGATGCAGCTGCCGCTGCTTTGCAGGAAGCAAAGGCAAAATAGCGCTGAGGGCATACATGGAAAAGGAATTGTTCTCCGGAAAGATTAAATCCTCTCCTACCACCAGAAAGTAGTCACCCTTCCTATGACGACACACCATGGGTTTGTCCGATGGGACAACCTCCACTTTCAAATTATAGAGAGTAAATTTGTCCCCCATATTCTCCTCATCCTCCTTTCCATTTTTTCATACCTGTTACCATTGTTTTTTCGAAGAATACAAAAAACGCCTGTCCTTGAAAATATTCAAGGACAGGCGCTAACCTGCGGTGCCACCTTGTTTGACATAGTAAACCTATGCCCACTCTGTCGGATGCCATCACACCCCCAGCCCTATAACGCCGGCTTTGCGTCTCGGCTACTAAAAAATTCTTTCGCCTTGCCCTCAGAGGCCCACATACCGCCACTGGCATCTGTCCGGCTCACACTACCCCGGATTCGCTTGAGATCGTTCTAGCGGTATAAATTCCCCGTCAACGGTTTACATGAATATACCATCCATGGATTTGGCTGTCAAGCCCTAAATTAAAAAATAAACCATTTTCCTCAGTAAATTATGCCCATGATGGTATTTGATTGTTAATCTCTATATCTATATGGATTAACCAGGGTTTATCTCCGATACTACACCTAAATATCCCCTATTTGACTAACCTTGATAAGGTTGGTTGTGCCGCTGATCCCAATAGGTATACCCGCCGTTATTACAATGGTATCTCCAGGATCTACAATTCCGGCTTGCGTAGCTACCTCTACCGATTTTTCAAACATCTTGTCCGTATCGCTCATATCAGGCGATATATATGGGCAAACTCCCCATACCAGGGAAAGCTCCCTATAGGTTCTATCACTGGTAGTGGTAGCAATAATCTGGGATGCCGGCCGATATTGGGATACCATTCTGGCAGTACGCCCGCTTTTGGTCGCTGTTACAATGGCTCTGGCATACAAGCTATGGGCTATTGAGCAGGTTGCATGGCTAATGGCATCGGTGACGTTCGTTTCTTTATCGGCTAGCCTTTTTTCAAATTCGGTGACATAATCTATGCTATTTTCTACTCTCCTGGCAATCCTGCCCATTGTCAGCAATGCCTCTACCGGATACCTGCCTATGGCGGTTTCCCCGGACAGCATAATGGCATCGGCTCCATCATAGATGGCATTGGCTACATCGCTGGTTTCGGCCCGTGTTGGTCTGGGATTTCTGATCATGGAATCCAGCATCTGGGTAGCAATAATTACAGGCTTGCTTGCCTCGATACATTTCTTGATTATCCCCTTTTGATAGATGGGAACATCCTCGGTTGGAATCTCCACTCCCAGATCCCCCCTGGCCACCATGATGCCATCTGAAACCTTTATTATATCGTCTATGTTTTCCAGACCCTCCTGGTTTTCAATCTTGGCGATAACTTTAACCCTATCTCCCTGGTACTCTGATAATAGCTCCTTTATAGCCAATACATCCGAGGCTCTCCTAACAAAGGAGGCTGCAATATAGTCTATATCCTGGGATATGCCAAACTTAATGTCTTCAGCATCCTTGGCCGTAATAGCAGGCAGGCTAGTGGAAACTCCTGGAATATTTACACCTTTCTTACTACCCAGTGTGCCACCATTTATGACCCTGCAATGTACCTCATCCTTTACTATGCTTTCTACAACCAGAGCGATCAATCCATCGTCTATAAGTATGGTGGTCCCGACGCTGACATCCTTGGTTATTTCCTTGAAATGGACCGTAACCACGCTTTCGTCTCCATGAATCTCCCTGGTGGTCAGGATGAACCTCTGGCCTTCCACCAGGTTAACTTTCCCGTTCTTAAATTCACCAATGCGGATTTCGGGACCCTTGGTATCCATAAGAATGGCTACGGGCAGGTCCATTTCCTCTCGCATTTGTTTTACCATGGCTATCCGCTTCCCATGTTCCTCATGGTCGCCATGGGAAAAATTCAGTCTTATAACATTCGTTCCATTCTTTAACAGGGCTTTCAGGACTTCGGGATCATCGCTGGCAGGCCCCAGAGTGCAAACAATCTTTGTCTTTCTCATCTTATACCTCTCTTATACCTGTTATCTATAATTGAGTGCTGGAGATATACCTTCTCTACTATGCTTCCAATAACCTGGCAGCATTATCGTACATAATAGCCCTTGCGTATCTTTGGGCATCGCATTGGCGCATCCTTCCCAGTTCCACCCTTTCGTAAAGTACCTGTGACAGCACCTCCAGGAAGGCCAAACGGGCACCGTAGCTTTCCTCGCTTGTCCATGTGTCACAACCCCATACCACCCGATCGGCATTACATACATCAATGAGTTCATGCATAAGGCGGTATGCTGCATTCGGTGATATCAGAGGTAGCCAGCATAGATCCGCCCATACATTTGGATGCACATGGGCCAATCCGGCGATATCGGTTACCCATGGATAGCTACCATGCATAAGCCAAAATGTCGTATTCGGATTCCGTGCTATTAATGGCTGTAATTGCATGGCATTGCTGCCGGTCATCAATCCCAGTCCGGTATGTATTTGTACGGGCATGGAAAGTTCTGCGGCAATCTCACATATTTTATCGAACACATAGTTTTGAAATACCCTGATATCGCCCTCGTCAGGATCGTCTATCATGGCTTTTTGCGCACCCTCTCTTGTCCCACTCCCAAAACTCAGGGAGCGGTCATAAGCCAGAGCGCATTTTATAACAGTAGAGCCGGCTTGTTTCTTATTATGAATTACATCCCCAATAAGTCTGACGTATTCATCGATATCCGTTATGGATTGGTTATGCAATACTTGAAAGTTGTTTCCATTATGATCCTTTGCCGTCCGGTTATAGCCATAAAAAACGCTATTCACCCGATAGGCCGGCTTAAACAAATCCGGATGGCCGTTGTCATCGCCGGGCTTCCAAAAGGCGTCAAGAAAAATAGCTTTATAATTGCATTCTTCACGGAGTATACTTAGATGCCAGGCTTCTTCACTGTGGCCCTTACGTATCGCTTCATCGAATATATCCCATGTTTCCACATCCAAATGCTCCTCGATATTATACAGCTCCATTAAAGCCTTTTCAAGCCATAAAAAATAGCTGCGGTTTCTAACCGAATCCAGCCACAGGCCTATCTCATCTTTAGAGTTCCCGTCAGGAACAGGTTTATGACACCAGTTGACATAGGAGTTGCGAAAAACATTATCAAGATTCAAGGAATGGTGATCCCTGTCATGTAAATGGTGGGAGTGAGAGTTTATAATTGCCTCCCTTTGTAAGCTTGAAAGCAGGTCTTTTTTATTCATGGGTTCTCCCCCTGTAAATAGTAATAATCCTCCATATTCATCTGAAAAGTGAAGGATCCTCAAAGCCTGAATCTATCTATACCGATGCATCCTAAAGGGAAAACACCCAACCCTGGAAGATTGGATGTTGTTATTTCTTTAAATAATTCAGGTTTGATCATATTGTATCTTTCGTCTTAGCCTTTTCTTAAACTTGTGATTATACATCAACTGGTCGGACTGCTTTAGCAGATTATCAATATCGATTATGCCATTTCCGGAAGAACTGAAGCCGATGCTAATCGAAATATCAAAGGGATAACCTGCATATTTGTTGATAGCTTTCAGGTTGTTAAAAAGATGATTTCTTATGACGATTTTTGTTGCCTCTTCGTCTTCACATAAGGTGCATATCAAGAATTCATCACCGCCTAAGCG
>JAAYRX010000238.1 GCA_012518535.1 Clostridiales bacterium
CAATAACCTTCCACTGATTATAGAGATGGGAATTAAGATAGTCCTTCAATTGGCTGTAGGTTTAATTAAGGCAATACCTCAACTGATAGCTGCTATTCCCCAAATAGTAACTGCCATTATAACAGGGATTGGAAAAGCTGCTGTTTCAATAGTTGATATCGGTAAAAATATAGTAAAGGGCCTTTGGAGTGGTATAGCTTCAATGGTTACTTGGATAAAAGATAAAATTAATGGCTTTGTCGGTGGAATTGTAAGTGGAGTTAAGGGTGTCCTTGGTATTAAATCTCCTTCTACTGTCTTTGCAGGTATTGGAGATAACATGGCTCTTGGCCTTGGAGAAGGTTTTGATAAGGCAATGGATAAGGTGTCTGATGACATACAAGGAGCCATCCCTAAAGATTTTGATGTAGACTCGAATGTTAACTTACATGGAATTGGTGGATCCGCAGCAACTTTTGGCTCAGGATCGCTTGTTACTGTAGAGCAAATGATAGTTAGAAGTGAAGAAGATATAAGAAAAGTATCCCAAGAATTATACAATTTGATGCAAACTGGCTCAAGGGCTCAAGGAAGATTTATAACTGTTTAAGGAGGTGTTTGTTTGGGCTTTACATTTAATGGAGTACATTCTAAAGATATGAAAATTAAAGCAAGGCTTACTAGCTGGCAAGCATCTCCTGCTCCTAGAAATGCCTATGAAATTGTACCAGGAAAAATAGGAATTGCAGACTTTGGTTGTGATAGTTCGGAAAGATACATTAAAATCAGCTGCAATATTTATCCTCAAAGGAAGCTTGAAAACTTAATTAAGGCTCTTGATGATATTTCAGCCTGGCTTAACCCTATGGAGGGTCTTAAGCAATTAGTACTTGATGATATACCAGATAGATATTTCCTGGCCCGATTAAATACAGAAATAGACTGTGAAAGGATACTCTCTAGTGCTGGATCCTTTGAACTGGCCTTTATTTGTCCAGACCCAAATGGCTATGCCTTAACGGATGAACATTTTACTCTTTCACAAACTGGAAACCATAGTTTAACAAGAGCCATAGGAAATATACCTTCCTATCCCATCTATCAGCTAAAAGGATTTATTGATAGTTCATCATCTTCCTTTATAAAAATTATAACCAATGGTGATGAATTAAAACTTACGGGGAAATTAACGGCTGGAGAAATATTAATAGTTGATAGCTCTCTTCTTACCGCCAAGGTGGTTGATGCAAATGGTAATGTCCTGAGAAATGGATTACCTGTTTTAGATGAGCTAAACTTCCCTGTTCTCAATAAGGGAGCTAATCAAATTAAAATAGAAACAAGTAGCTCTACATTCTCAGAACTAAAGATTTATTCAAACAGTTGTTGGAGGTGATGTCTTGGCCATTAAATCAGTCTTAAAAATGCAAACAGATTTTACTGGAGAGTTTCCTCTTAATGAAAAAACTCAGGGCCTATGGAGATTTAATGAAAGTACAGCTGGTGAGGATACAAAAACTTCTGATGAAACTTCTTATAAAAGAGATTTCTTTGTATCAGGTTGGTCTGGAACATCTGCATCCTTTCCTGAGGGAAAACTAGGTAGCTATTTTAGATTTAATATCGTAAACCCAACAAGTGAAAAGTCACACCTACTGGCTACCAATGATGGTAGCTTTTTTACTGATTTAGGTGCAAAAATTGTATGTGGTGGCTGGATAAACCCTACAACATATTCTGTAGGTCAAAACTTTATTCCTGTTTTTAATACTAGGCAAGGGCCAGGCCAGCCAATCTTTTATATATCCTTATATCAGGGTAGACCAAGGCTAATGCTATATAATTCTTCAGGATCTTTAATTTATGACCAAACAGAAACACCCACCATAACCTTAAAAAATAATGGCTGGTATTTTATTGCTACTGTTATTGAAGTAAGTAATAAAAGAGTACAGTATTTGGTTTGTGACCGTAGTGATGGTGCTATTTGGACTTCTCCTATAAGAAGCTTTACAGGAGATTTAAATAAATCTTGCACAGCTGATATTGTAATGGGAATGCATGCTAATGCCTATTATTATGCTGGTGGAATTGATGATTGGTTCTTTGAAAAGGATACTAGTTTAACTATAGATGATCTAATAAATCACTTTAAAAATTCATTGATGGCAAATGGCGGAGATTTATCATCAAATGTTGATGCTTTAACAGAAGCTGGCTCTGTCCTACTTAGAAAAATTGATGGTGATTACCCTTCAAGTGGGGTCTTATATACTAGGTCAGCAGAATGTTCACTTGCTGGAACTGGCAGGGTTTCTATATTAAGCGAATATACTGC
>JAAYRX010000038.1 GCA_012518535.1 Clostridiales bacterium
TTGTCATCCCTGTATTCCTTGTCTCCTATTTGGATGGTAAGGGGTACTAATTCTATACCCGTTTGCTTTTCAACTTCCGGGCTCACATCACAGCAGCTATCAGCAACAATTCTCATGCTCATTAACTTGTCTCCAATCTTTTTAAATTCCTAATAATAGGTGTATGGGCCCCTTATATGGCCCTGGTCTTATCCTTCAACCACAGTCTCTCCTTCTCATCCAACAGTGGGCCAAGGGTATAATAAACCCTTTCATGATATTGGTTCAGCCATTTCTTCTCCTCCTCGTCCAGCAAATCCGGCTCTACTGCTGCCAAATCGATAGGACATAGGGTAACCGGCTCAAACCTTAGAAACTCACCAAACTCCGTCTCCATGTCCCCTGCTACCAATAGGAGGTTCTCTATCCTTATGCCATGACTGCCCTCACGGTATACTCCAGGTTCGTTGCTAACCAGCATCCCTTCTTCCAGCCTAACCGCAGAAGGTCTTGGGCTAATGTTCTGTGGCCCTTCATGCACGTTTAAGAAATAACCTACTCCATGGCCGGTCCCATGCTTGTAATCTATGCCATGTTCCCATAGATGAAGTCTGGCAAGGATATCCAGATTGGTCCCCGTTGCTCCCTTAAGAAATCGAGCTCTCGATAATTTAATATTACCCTTTAACGTCAGGGTATAATCACTTCGTTGCTGATAAGTTGTGGGTCCTAAAGCAACAGTTCTGGTGATGTCCGTAGTCCCCTCCAGGTATTGACAACCCGAATCTATCAGTAGAAGTCCGTCAGGCTTCAGGGTATATGCCGAGTCCTCATCGGCCTGATAGTGAACGATGGCACCATGATCTCCATACCCTGCTATGGTAGGAAAGCTTAGACCCATGTAGTTCTCCTGCCGGCTTCTGAACTCCTCCAACTTATCGGCTACAGTGATCTCCGTGATTTCCTCCCCGGACAGGTTGTTGTCCAACCAACAGAGAAACTTTACCATGGCTGCCCCGTCTTTTATATGGGCCTTCTTAAGGTTTTCGATCTCTACCTGGTTTTTCACGGCCTTTAGGGTGGTGGTTATTGTGGTATCCTCTTCGATCCCGGCCTCCCGGCCGATGGAGTTATACAGCCAGCTGTTTACCCTATGGGGATCCAGCAGAATTGTATCCCCCTGTCCCAGCCGGGAAAGATGGGCTTCTACCCTATCATAGTCCTCTATCTCCACCCCGTTATCTTTTATATGCTCCCTGACAGATGCCGGGACCTTGTCTTCATGAATAAACAGCCATGCCTTCTCCTCTGAAACCAGGGCATAGGATATAGCTACAGGGTTGTAGGCCACATCGGCGCCCCTGATATTATAGAGCCAGGCGATATCATCCAGGCTGGATATAAGGTGGTAGTTGGCACCCTTTTGGGCCATCACTTCCCTTACATCTCCTATTTTCTGGACTGCAGTCCTTCCGGCATAGGCCATATCATGTACAAATACCGTCTCCTTTGGAATTGCCGGCCTATTCTCCCAGATACCCATCAAAAGGTCGTGCTCCCTGTTTATAAGGATTCCCTTTTTTGAGAATATTTTTTCCATATTGCGTACTTGAGATACGGAAAACAGTTTCCCGTCCATACCCACACAGTCTCCCCGGTCCAGGGTATCGGCAATCCATTCGGTGTAGTTCTTTACACCCTCCATGCCAAATTTGAACAGACGGATACCAGTTCCTTCAAGCTGCCTCTCCGCCTGGACATAGTACCTGCCGTCAGTCCAAAGTCCACAAGATTCCAGGGTAATTACCAGGGTCCCTGCTGAACCTGTAAATCCCGACAGCCATTTTCGCCCTTCCCAATGGGCGGCTACGTATTCGCTCATGTGCGGATCTGAACTGGGAACAATATATGCATCTATTCCCTTATCTGACATCTCTTCTCTCAATCTTCGTATCCTGTCTGTGATCAACATGATATGTATACCTCCATCAATCCATTCCTTTAGAAAAAAGCAACTCAATAAATTGTATCATAGTTTTCACCTGGCGTATATTTATTTTAGATTAACTAGGTAATGAGCTATTGAACTTTAAGTTATATCTTAATATGGGAGGATGGTTTATTCCGGCACCTTCCAAATTGCATACATATAGCTAACTGAAATAGCAGTCTAACGATAACGAGCTATTAACAAGCGGATGACTTCATTAATATGTCCTATTCAATGAAAAAAGGCCATAGACATCATGTTTACATATCTACAGCCTTTTCTGTCCCTTTATAGTATATACGCTGCTTGCCCTGCCGAAAGCTAATGAAATGGGCTATGTTTCATCATTATCCCTTATCAGTCGTCGTTGCCCCGGACACCAAAACCGCGGAAGAAAGATCCTCCACCAAATAAAAGGATCAGTAACAGGAAGAAAAACAATAGTTCATCTCCATCATCAAACAGTCCGCAGTTACAGAAGATAATCACCAATAGCAAGAAAAAGAATAGTAGGCTATCATCATCCTTACCACGGAAAATTCCGCCCAAGGTTTCCATCATGCCTGCCATATATTTCCCCCCTCCTTCATGTTCTAATACAGAATATGAAGGCCCAATATAATGTGTGTGTGATATAAATATTTTCTTCCGGTATGGCAGTTGTCTCGATATGCGTTGTATACATACAGGCCAGATGTTGCTGGATATACAACACCTTTAACCCGAAAAATCATAAGGCCGCAAACCCTATCGTCTGCGGCCCCTTATCTTCCATGTTTTCTATAGAATGTAGATCTTTAGTCTATCCTAGCCCGAGACCTGTGATTTTACGTTCTGAATATCGTTGGGGCTGGCTGCCTGGGCAGGCATATAGTATCCCTTTTGCTGGGCCATCTTAAACAAATCATATTGGCATTTTTCATCGCCATCTCGCATCTGTTGAACGGTTTGTCTGAACTGCTCATTGCCGGCCTCGGCTATTACGTGAGCATATCCGGCGATGCTGTTTTTCAGCATGGCCAAAACGTCATTTACCATATCCTTTTCCTGCATCATCATCACTCCTTTATCCTAGAAAAGTCATTAATTTCTGCTTGCTGGTCTGAGCTTCCTGTGCCGATTGCTGAAAAAACTGTTTTATTTGAGGATCGGTACATTGCTGGGCATAGGTGGACAGCTTTTTGTAAGCTGTTTCATGTTGTCCAATCAGGTGCCTTATGTTTTGGAGCTCCAACTGGTTGATTTGTGCCACAAAAAACACTCCTTTCATAAGATGTTCACCATTATTGTTTTCTGCCCATTTGATAAATATTCAGTTTAAGAACATCTGTCAAACTTTAACACTATGTAAGATCCAATACCCACCCTTTTTATTAATGACCTGGCAATTGCCGTAAATTTCATTCAACTTGTTCATGGCCGACTTGGCACCCTGTTTTTTTTGGATAACCAGGTAAATGCTTCCTCCATTTTCAAGGTGCCGGGCACTCTCTTCAAATAAAGAATATATGACCTTCTTCCCTGTGCGTATAGGCGGATTGCTGATGATGGCATTGAAGGTTTCTTCCAGGTTTTCAAATCCATTGCTCTGTAAAGCCCAGGCATTATTTATGCCGTTTTGTTCAATGTTCATTTTGGCTAGGTCTACAGCCCTCTGATTTATATCGATCATGACAATCTCTGAATTTGGATTTAACCTGGCCAGGGTAATTCCTATGGGTCCATATCCGCACCCCAGATCCAGAATCTTACCCCCCATGGGAGGCAGGCTAGTCAATAGTACATTTGTCCCATAATCCACCTTATCCTTGGAGAACACTCCTGAATCAGTGGTAAATCTGAGATCTATGTCTCCCAGGCTGTATTCTATCTGGGATATACGGTGCTCGGTGGTGGGATTTTCACTATAATAATGATCCATTTTTCTCCTCCATCAATATACTGTTAATACAGAAGTCTCACCTAGACAGTCAACCATATTATAATATAAGTTTTTCATCATTAGAAGAATTATATAAGGAATCCCTGTTAAGGGCTCTCTCGCCTCTATATAAAAATACCCGGACAGGCTTTAAACCTATCCGGGTTTTCTAGTTTTCTCCAAATATTAAATTATGGTTTAATTAATCCAGTTCAACCTCTTTCCCCAGTCTGGCGGAATCATAGATACCGTTTAGAATCTTCTGGATCAGAACCCCGTCCTCTGCAGAGGAGATAGGCTCTTCCCCGGTCTTAACACAGTCTAAGAAGTGCCTTATCTCATTTTCAAAACTGTTTTGAGACTCCACCTTGGGTGAGGAGTCCATAAGGTAGCCTTCCTCTTCTCCATATATGGTAAAGGGGTTGAGGCTGGCACCGGCCTTGGATCCAAAGATATTGCTGAAAATCCCCGTATCCTGGCCATTGATTGCCCAGCTAACGTCAAAGCTCATGGCTGCTCCGTTTTCAAATTTGATAAATCCACCGGCAGAATCTTCGGTATCAAAGACCGGGTTGTCCGTATCCAGGGCTTCCCAGCGGCTAACACCCTTGGTCTTGTAATCGCCGATTTTGTCATAGGTTGTAGCCGTTACGCTAACTGGACGCGGTTTGCCCATGAAATACCAGGTCAGGTCTATTACGTGAACCCCAATATCGATAACAGGTCCACCACCGGCCTTGGAAAGGTCTGTAAACCAGCCCAGGGGGGTACCCCTTCTGCGGAACCAGCCGGTTCTTGCGTAGTAGATCTCTCCCAGCTTACCACTCTCGGCTATCTCCTTGATAACCTTGCTGTCGGAGCGGAAACGGTTGGTAAAGCCCATCATGAACACTATATTGTTCTTCTCCGCCGCTTCCTTCATTTCTTCCGCTTCGGCTACGGTCATGGCCATGGGCTTTTCGCACAGGACATGCTTGCCTGCGTTGGCTGCTGCAATAGCGGCCTTGGCATGGGCATTGTTCCAGGTGCAGATGCTGACAGCATCAATTTCATCGATGGCTACCAGCTCTTCTATGGAGCCTACCGCATGCTTGATGTTGTGTTTGGCTGCCACTTCCCTGGCCCTGTCAAGATTTATGTCGCATATGGCAATTATTTCAGCATCATCCTGTTTAAGATAAGCAGGTATATGCGAGTTTTGGGCTATATTTCCTGCCCCAATAATTCCGATTTTTATTTTTTTGTCTCCCATGTCGTTCCTCCTAATTTGATATTATATTTTCTGCCGACTTAATTATTACAGCAGGTTAAGAACCGGTGCTGTAGTACTTATAAAGTCAGCTTGAATATCCTCTTTGGATTGTCGTAGAACAAGGCCTTTGCAATATGTTTTGCCTCATCTGTGGAGAATATCCCTTCCTCCACCTTATGAGCCAATGATTTACTTACATTAACCCTGGCCAAATACTGATGTCCATATACGGCATCCACCAGTAGATAATCCCCGCCAAATGCTGTAATCTTATTGTAGGGAACGGAATCAATCCATTCAATCAGGGCATTTACACATGCAGCAGGCGATATAATATGGGCCCAGCACATGTCGATAAAGACGTTGGAGAAATTCTTGGCCAAGGCCGACAATACGTGCTGGTAGGGATACCCTATATGAAAGATATCAAAGTCCACATCCGGATACTCCAGGAACAGGTTGGACAATAGGGAAGGATCGCTGTTATAGATTAGATTTCCGTTGCCCTCCTGAAGACCCGTATGGAACTGGAAGGTAAGGTTGCGCTTATTGGCCAGCCCCAGGACAAAGTGCATCATATAATCCTGGAAGGGCTTGCCAACGTCAAAGGGCTTGTCGCCCCAATCCGGAGAATTCAAGGTTTTAAAGATCTCATTAAAACCCTGCTCTGCTTCGTATCTGGTGACCCTGTCATACCTTAGGCTGCGGTCGTAGGCCAGTCCGCTTTTTAAGGCCACTGCCCCGGCTTCAAGGGCCTTGTCCAGTAAAATTTCGCAGGCTTCCAACCAGCTGTCCATGGAGTTTATCCTAATCCCGGATTTTCTCTCTATCTCTGCTACATTCCTATAGCTCTTTGGATAGATAAAATCATCCAGCCTGTAGACGCTTCTGAAGAAGTATGGATCACATTCCAGGTTGGCATCCAAGAGGCTTATCTCGATTTTCGACATATCCTTCAGGACCCTTTTAAAGTGCCCCGGCTCCAGGGATTTTTTAAAGGAATCATTCAACTCCTCAATTGTTTCCCTTGAAATCATGTCTATATTATACAGGGCCTTAGCTGATATATCCAAGGCTCTGCCATATCCCGTATAACGGCTGTAGTTCCAAAAAGGTTCAACTATATCCCACTTCTCCATGATAGGCATATCAGGGTCCATGATCCTCTGAAAGTCTTCGGTGCTAAGTCCCGCGGAAATCAGGTCCCTATTAAAATAATGGGCCAGATATTCCATAATGACATCGTTATCCTTTTCCCTGGCGTCCTCCCTGTGAGGTAGATGCTCATGGGAATCGATTATAGTAAGTCCCTTTACGTATTCAAAAATCTCATTAAAGGCATTATGCATAGACTCCCCTCCCCTTCCCTTGTTTTATGTACATATGAGCCCTTGCTATGCAAGCAAGTATGTTGGCCCGGATCTTAGTCCGCTCCCATCCCCTATATCATATAGTTATAGATTCGATAGAAAACCGCTTATTCCTGCTAAACCAAACCTGGATAATGCAAAAGCATATCACTGCCAAAGGGCTTGCTCATTTTTGTATTTTGTCCTTTATAAGGCTGACCAGGGTCTCTATATCCTTGCCCCCGCAGTCGATGGTTAAATCCGCATACTTTTGATAGAGGGGCAGCCTTTTATTATACAAATCGATTAAGTCCTGTCCTTCCTCAAATACGATGCCCCTGGAGGTTATGTTGATAAGCCGCCTTTTTATCTCCTCATAGTCGACTTGCAAATAGACTATAATCCCCTTCTGTCCGAGATATTCCATAGCCTCATGGCTGTAGACTACACTCCCACCGGTGGCAATAACGGTATTAATACAATCCAACCCTGTTATAACCTCTTCTTCTATACGGATGAACTCATCTATACCCTTATCCATGATGATATCCTGGAGGAGGGCACCCTCCCCGGCCTGGATTAACAGGTCCGTATCTATAAAATCCCTGCCCAGGGCTTTTGCCAGTAAAACACCGACTGTACTCTTCCCTGATGCAGGCATCCCTATTAAGACTATGTTTCTCATCCCTGCCTCCCATCCTATCCATGGGCTCAATCCCAATTCAAATCGACATAATTCATGCCTATTATATATCAAAACTTCCCGCTTTACCATTACATATCTTTTCATTTCAGGTGTATTACCCCTTATTCCTCTTCATTGGCCGGATAATGACTATTGATCACGCATTATGGCTCATAATCCGGATCCGTCAGCTATGTCGCCCGTGGAATGAGTTTGTGGGGTGCTCCCAATATTATATGGTAGTGGCCTTCCAAATTCCTGATATGAATGGTTGACAACGGGTTTCTATAACGATACAATATACCTAATCAGATTAGGTATCGGGGGAGATTAGGTGCGCTACTCGAGTGAGATCCTGAGGGGCAATACGGAGACCATTATCCTGGCCATTCTGTCCAAAAAGGATTCATACGGCTATGAGATCATGAAAA
>JAAYRX010000039.1 GCA_012518535.1 Clostridiales bacterium
GATCGGTACATGCTGATGATTTCCAGCATACTGCTCTTTACTATCTCGGCCTTTATCATTCTGATGCGGGCAGAGAGTATTATTTATTTTAAGTTCAATAAATGGCTGTACCTATACAGCATTATAGCGGCATTCTTTCTCCTGAGCAGGTACTTCTTTGCTGCCTTCTACAGGCAGGTTCCCATAGATGTTGATTTTACTCCGGGAGTAGCCATTGTAGTCCCCTGCTTTAATGAGGAGCAATGGATCAGAAGGACCATTATCAGCTGTATCAACCAGGATTATCCCATAGACAAGCTGGAGGTTATAGTGGTAGATGATTGTTCTACGGATAATTCACCCCAGATAATCAGAGAGACGGTTGAGGAGCTGTATAGGTCGGATCAGGCTTTTGAGATCGATCAACGATTAAAGTATATTTTGTTGGAAAAGAACCTGGGGAAGAGGGAGGCCCTGTCCAAGGGCGTGCTGGAAGCCAAGCATGATTTAGTGGTATTTGTGGATTCCGACAGTTTTCTGGATCCCTATGCCGTACGCAATGTGGTCCAACCCTTCAAGGATCCCAAGGTGGGCGGGGTGGCCGGAAGAACTGATGTGGCCAATACCTATACCAATTTCCTGACCAAGATCCAGGCTGTGCGATACTATATCGCTTTTCGGGTCATGAAGGCTGCAGAGAGCGTATTTGATACCGTCACCTGCCTGTCAGGTCCCCTGGCCTGCTATAGAAAGGAAATAGTCCTGGAAAATATGGAGGCCTGGGTCAACCAGAAGTTCTTAGGCCAGAAGGCCACTTTTGGGGATGACAGGGCCATGACCAATTTTGTTCTCAGAAAACACCGGACAGCCTACCAGGATTCTGCAGTAACCTATACCATGGTACCGAATAATCACAGGATTTTTCTAAGGCAACAGATGAGATGGAAGCGGTCCTGGCTTAGGGAGTCCTTAATGGCAGCCGCCTTTATGTGGAAGAAGGAGCCCTTCGCGGCAATTACCTTTTATATAGGGGTACTTGTACCCATTTTTGCTCCTGTAGTTGTAGTCTACAATATGATCTATGTACCCATAACCCACAACATATTTCCAACCACCTTTGTGGTGGGGATACTGCTTATGGCAATGATGATGAGCATTGCCCAGCTCTTTCTCAGGAAAAGCACCACATGGATCTTTGGTATGGCATTTTGCCTGTATTATGAAGCGGTCCTCCTTTGGCAAATGCCCATCGCCTGGTTGACCTTCTGGAAATCCAACTGGGGTACCAGGATGACCCCCAGTGATGTGAAAGCTGAAAGAAAGAGACAAAAAGGGAAGAAAAACAGTTCAAAAGAACTAATGGGGTAAATACTATGAAAATTTTAGCCACCAAAAAAGACAAAATAAAGTTTATAAGGAGTATTATCCAGGGTTTTATCCTATTTCTGGTAGTACGCCTGCTGGTCAATGCATTTTTTAGCTTCGAGGTATACGGCCATTATGACATGGATGCCCTGGACGGGAAGGGGAGCAAGGGCTTTATTGCCCTATCCTATATTGGGGTAGACAGGGAAGGCACCGATACCCTGATAAGCACTAAAAGGCTGGAAGAACATCTTGAAGCCTTAAAACAGAACGGTTATATTACCCTGACTCAGGAGGATGTTATAAACTACTACAGTGACAGTCAGAAGATCCCTTCAAGGTCCATGTTCCTTATGTTTGAAGACGGCAGACGGGATACCGCCATATTTGCCGGACCCTTGCTGGAGAAATACAACTACATTGGGACTATATTTACCTATGCCAACAAGCTGGAAGAAGGAGATCCCAAGTTTCTCAGCCCCAGGGATTTAATAAGCCTGAAGGAAGGCACCTACGTTGAATGGGGAACCCATGGCTACCGCCTGGCCTATATAAATGTTTTTGACAGGTATGGGAATTTCCTGGGAGAGCTCTATCCGGATGAGTTCATTGAACTCAGGAAACATATGGGAAGGGACTATAACCATTATCTGATGGACTTTATAAGGGACGGGAACAAAATACCAGTTGAGACCCAAACCCAGATGCAAAGCCGTATAAGGACCGATTATATGCTGATGGATGAGGTCTATAACAAGCATATTGGGGAGCTGCCCGGATTGTATGCCATAATGCATGCCAATACAGGCCAGTTTGGCTCCAATAAAAATGTCAGCACTGTAAACGAGGAAATGATCAGGGAATATTTTGCCATTAATTTTAACAGGGAAGGGTTTTCCTATAACGATAAGAAGACCGATATCCATGATTTGACCAGGATGCAACCCCAGGCCTATTGGTATCCCAACCATCTGCTTATGAGGATCAAGGACGATACCAAGGAGGACATGACCTTTGTCCATGGGGATTTGGACATAAAAAAGGATTGGGAAATTTTAGATGGAGCTGCTGAATTCAGAAAATCATCTGTTATTGTTACCTCCGAGCCCAGGGACAGGGGCCTGGTCCGACTGAACAAGGATATCAACAGTGGTAATTTGGCCCTTCATGCCAGATTGACGGGAAACAAGGTGGGGAGCCAGACAATTTATCTGAGGGCAGACCGGGATCTAAAGGAATATATCTCGATCGGGATTCAAAAAAATAATCTTTATATAAGTGAGAATGGCAAGGAGCTCTTTAGTCTGGACCTTAACGACCATGACGGGATCATACCCCAGTCTATTGAAGAAAACCGGCTGGAAGCATTGAAAGATGAATACAGGATTTACAATAAGAACAGCAAAAGGCTGAAAAACCCTACCAAAATGGAAGCCCAGGATGAGGTCGAAAATATGGAGGTTGATTCTGTAGAAGAGGGAGGGGAGCCCTTTATCCCCGAAATGCAGATCCACGAACTGGGGGACAGAAAAGTAGATATCTTTTTAAGGAATAATAAGCTGTCGGTGGATATAGACAACAAAGAGGCGGTTAAAGATCTTTCCCTTTCTGAAAGGCCAGGAGGGTATATCTATCTGGAATCTGCCTGGGGAGAATACGGATACAGCCAGAGGAATCTGGCGGATGATGTCTATGATGGGGTATTTGAAGATCTGGTCATCATAGATATGGATAAGGAAGATGAAGTAATATATATGAACAAGCTTCAGGGAAGGGAATTAATACTGGGAAAAATCAAGGATAGGTGGAATAAAATCATTAATTGGTTTATTATAAATCTATAGTATAAAAGAGTGTGGGAAGAAGGAGCTATGGCAAAAAAGTCGGTATTGGCCCTGATGATTTTACTGTTCTTATTGCTGGTGGCATGCAGTAATAAGGATGCAGATAAAACTGCTGAAAAAGATCCGGAAGAAGGGTTTACAAGGGAGGAAATCCCTGTAGATGAGCAGGAACAGATAGGCTATTCCATATGGACAACCTATTGGGATATAGAAAACTTAACAGGTGAAATCGAGGCCATTAAGGACAGGATAGACAATATATGCTATTTTGCGGCTTACTTTAACAAGGACAAGCAGCCCTTTATACCAAAGGAGACCATGGAGAGCTTTGAAAAGGTAAAAAAACTCTATGGCTCTATGGGATACAGGAGCTATCTAACCTTTGTCAATGATCTTATTCTTGAAGACAATACATCCTCCTTAAAGGATGTGGACCTTTTATATACCCTCTTTGAAACCGATCGGTCCATGGACGATCACATACAGGACATCCTGAGGATGACCATGGAAGAAGGCTTTGATGGAATAGAGATAGATTATGAAGCCATAAAGGAGGATATGGTGCTCTGGCAGCTATTTGTAGAGTTTGTGGAAAAACTCTACGGAGCGGCCGCTGAAAAAGATGTCCTGGTGAGGGTACTTTTGGAGCCCAATGCTCCCTTGGATGTAATAGAGTTTCCGGAAGGTCCGGAATATGTAATGATGTGCTACAACCTGCATGGTCAGGGGTCAAGGCCCGGACCAAAAGCCAATAGGAGATTTTTAGAGGACCTGATAAAAAAGACCGGGATCTTATCGGACAAGGTAAATTTTGCCCTGGCCACTGGTGGCTTTGACTTTGACAGCAACGGTTCAGCCAGATCTGTCACTGAAAAACAGGCGGTGGAATTGCTTGCCCTCTTTGATAAAACCCCTGAAAGGGATGAGGAAAGTCAGGCCCTGTACTTTGATTATATAGACAATGGCGGGGTAGAACACTGGGTCTGGTATGCAGACAGCGAGACCATCAGGTTTTGGATTGATATTGTTCAGCAAGAGGGCGACCACGATATCAGCCTGTGGCGCCTGGGCGGCAACCTAAACCTCAAAAGCATAAAATGACAAGGGGACGTTTCGTCTGTCACAAAACGCAAGCAAACTCCTTACTGCTAAACAGCGGCGAGGAGTTTTTTATGTGACAAGGGGACGTTTCGCCTGTCATTAAGACAGAATTCGGCATTCCGCCTGGATTAATGCCTCTGACAAGGGGACGTTTCGTTTGTCATAAAAAATTAATCACAGATATATTTCATTTGTCACGAAAAATTATGGCCACGTGAACGCTACGCTTATCCAAAAATAAATAGATAACCTCGCCTGAACCAACAACTCTACTTCCCTTTAATCAGTTCATTACTCCCCTTTTGGGTATATTTATATTAACAACATAAATAAATTAAATTTGTATGCAATAAAACCGGACTCTGAACCGTTATACTATCAAAGGAGCTGTGGTGATGCTGTTATTTACTTTTGTCTATGAGGATGATTCCCAGGTCAGGGAGGACAATAAAATAGAAATAGACGAGGATCTTTTTAAGCGAATAGCAAGGGATGACATGACTGCCCTTGATGAGTTGTACAGCATCACGGAAAGGACAATGTACGCATTCTCCCTCTCACTGACAAAGGATCATCAGAGATCACTGGACCTTATGCAGGATACCTACGTAAAGATAATCTCGGCCGCTCATCTCTACAAACCCATGGGAAAGCCCCTGGCTTGGATGTTCACAATCGTCAAGAACCTCCACTTTTCCAATATAAGGAGGGAGAAGAGGAGCATCCCCTGGGAGCCGGAGGAGGTCTCGGACGATAAACGGTTCTCCTATATAACGGATGTGAATGATCGCATAGTCCTTGAAGGGGTTTTGGCACAGCTGACCCAGGAAGAAAGAGAGATTGTAATGCTGTACGCGGTATCGGGCATGAAGCACAAGGAAATAGCAGAGGGGTTGGGACTGAAACTGTCCACTACCCTGTCAAAGTACCACAGAGCCTTAAAGAAGCTAAGAAAATATTTGGAAGGAAAGGAGGCGAGGGCATGAAGGAAAAACAGATACTGGATAGTCTTCAAAGATCAATCGACCGGGCACCTATAGATATCCTGGATAAAATAAAGGAAGAGCCAAGGGTCAAAATGCTTAGACATGACGATATCACAAGGCAGGAAACAAGGAAATTTTCCATGAAAAACATGATGTCCTACGCCTCGGTCGCAGCGGTCTTCCTCTTTGTATTGTTCGGCTGGATGCTCCAGGTCACGATACCGGACAGCCGTATATACCTGGATGTAAACCCAAGCATCGAGATAGTGACCAACAGGCAGAACAAGGTTATAGATCTGATAGCGGACAATTTGGATGGCCGGAGGATTACCAGCGATCTTGACTATAAGGGAAAAACTTTATTCGAGGTGACTGATGAGATCCTTGACCGAATGATGGATGAAAGCTATCTGGTTAAGGATAGGGAGTATCTTCTCCTCTCGGTCTATAACAAGGATGAGAACAAGGCGGAGCAGCAGAAGCAGAGCCTTGACCGGAGAATTCATGAACACCTTCAGGAAAAAGAGCTGCAGCCTATAGTCCTCCTACAGAAGCTGGACAAAACGTCAACCATTGAAAAGTATGCAGAGGAATATGGAATATCCATAAGCAGGATGACCTTTATCAGAAATCTCATCATCCTCAATCCGCAGCTTAAGCCAGAAACCCTTGTAGGCCTGAGCATTGGAGAGTTGGTAAGGCTGAGTCAGGGCATGGAACTTGAACTGGATAAGATAATTGACTCAACGGACTTTGACAAGCTGCAACCTATAATACCTGGACCGGAGCCTGAAACAGAACCTGGACTCCCTCCGGATGATTTACCCTCGGATGATCCAGCCCAGGATGACCTGCCCAAGGATGATCTGCCTCCGGATGACCAATCCGATGATATACCCAAGGGTGATCTGACAGACGATGACCTGCCCCGGCAACCTGATGTTCAGGATAAGCTAATTGGCCCCGATAAGGCAAAACAAATAGCACTTTCTGTGGCTAAGGGCACCATAACCGATTTTGATTTTGATGAGGATGATTTGGAGTATGAGGTGGAAATCGAACTTGGCGACCTGGAGTACGAAATAATTATTGATGCAAGGACAGGGAAGATTCTTGAGATAGATATAGACGATTAAAAAAATAAATTAGTGTGCAATAAAAATGCAGTCTCGGGAGTTAACCTATCAGATAAAGAAAATGGAGGAAAGATAAATGAGTAAAAGAAAAGTTTTTTATGCATTACCTATTTTTATACTGGCCTTAATAGTGATGGTGGGGGTTGTAGTAACACAGCCTGCAAACTCCCTGACCATGGATATAAATCCAAGCATCGAGATAGTAACCAACAGGCTGGACAGGGTTGTGGAAATCAATCCTCTAAACGATGATGCCAGGGAGCTTTTAGCGGACTTTAATCCCAAGGATAAAAACCTGGAAAGCACGGTAAACGATCTGGTGGACCTTATGATCCTTACAGGACATATAAAGGGCGGGCAGGATAACTTCGTTATGATAACCGTTGCTGATGATACCGTTGACAATAAGCTTGTTGACAAGGTAAACAGGGCGATAAAGGCCATGCTTGAGAACAAGCAGATTGAAGCAACAATATTAAATCAGGCCATTGCCAAAGCCGATAGAGGCGATGAAAAACGAACAGGGGTACAGCTGGCAGCCCAGAGGCTTCAGGAGATCGATGGAAACCTTACGGCAGAACAGATAGGATCTATGACCGTTAAAGAACTTATCCATTATAGCAAAGAAAACAATATACCTATTGAAAACCTCTTCAAAGTAGCAGCAGGGGATCTAGACCAGGCAACACAAAGCAAACCCATGATCTCAAGGGAGGATGCAGAGAGGATAGCCCTTGAAAGAGTGAATGGGGAGATAATCAAGGTGGAGCTGGATGACCTGCATGACGATGACGGACCGGAATATGAAATAGAAATACTTTCAGACGGGGTAAAGTATGAGTTTGAAATCGACGCATACACCGGAGAAATCAGGGATCTGGACAGGGATGACGACGATCACGATGATGACCGTCACGACTACGACGATGGCGACGACGATGATCGCGATGATGACAACGATGACAATCACAGGAGTACATCTACTTCAAAATCCAAACAGCAGTCATCGAAGGCCTCAAAAGGGAAAATATCAGCCGAGCGGGCCAAGGCCATTGCTCTTGAGCTGACCGGTGAAGGTAAAATAACGGAGTTTGAGCTGGACGATGATGAGTACGAAATAGAGATAAAAGCCAAGGATAAAGAATACGATATCGAAATAGATGCCTATACAGGCAAGGTTCTGAAATTCGAAGTAGAAGACGATCGGGATGATGACGACAATGATAATCACAGGAGTACATCTACTTCAAAATCCAATCAATCATCGAAGACCTCAAAAGGGAGAATATCAGCCGAGCAGGCCAAGGCCATTGCCCTTGAGCTGACCGGTGAAGGAAAAATAACGGAGTTTGAGCTGGACGATGATGAGTACGAAATAGAGATAAAAGCCAAGGGCAAAGAATACGATATCGAAATAGATGCCTATACAGGCAAGGTTCTGAAATTCGAAGTAGAAGATGACGATTAATAAGATAGGATCAACGACTAGGAAGATAGAGGACGACTAAAGCGGGGGAGGAATTTTCCTCCCTTTTTTATGTCAAGGGGACGTTTCGTTTGTCACCAAAATATCCTACATATATTAATTACATAAGAGTAAACCTGTTATAGGGGTCAAAGGATAAATAATGTCAAGGCCGAAATGTTTTGATATCCTAAAAAACACAAATATGATATCATATTATTTAGAGTGCTTTGACATAACTTTAGAATACATAAGTTAAGGAGACGATAATATGGGAAAAAATGATGTAGCAAAAAGGGTTGGAGATTCCAACCAGATCACAAGGGACTATATTGATTCAATTCTGGTAGAGGTACGCCACATTGATAACAAAAAGCCAAAAACAGACTTTGAGTTATATGGCCATTCTTTCAAAACCCCTATTATGACTGCAGCATTATCCCATTTGGACAACTATGCTGAAAATGGTGCAGTCAATATGGCCAAAGGTGCTTATATGGCAGATGCTGTCTATTGGACAGGCATGGGTGATACGGGTGAGTTGGAAAGGATAGTTGAGACAGGGGCAAAGACCATTAAAATCATTAAGCCCTATAAAGATAATGATGACATTTTCAAAAAAATAGAGCATGCGGAGAAGGTCGGTGCTATCGCAGTTGGAATAGATGTAGATCATTCCTTTAACAGCAAGGGAGAATATGATGTGGTCTTAGGGGATGAAATGCGTCCTAAAACCCTGGAGGAATTAAAATCATTTGCTGAAAGCACAAAACTTCCATTTATTATAAAGGGCGTGTTAAGCGTAAGTGATGCCCTGAAATGCGTAGAATTTGGCGCACGGGGAATCGTTATTTCCCACCATAATGGAGTTATAGATTATGCTGTACCAACTTATATGATATTACAGGATATTGTAAAAGAAGTGGGCGGAAAAATACCAATTTTCATAGACTGCGGGATTAAATCCGGAATGGATACCTTTAAGGCTCTGGCTCTTGGAGCAACGGCTGTATGTGTTGGCAAGTGGTTGATGGGACCCCTACAGGAAAATGGGGCAGAGGGAGTTAAAGATGAGATAATTAAGATGACCCAGGATCTGGCAGGGGTCATGGCGCGCACCGGATATGAAACCATCGACGAAATCGAACCCTCCATCCTAAGAATCCCATAATGACAAGGGGACGTGACAAGGGGACGTTTCGTTTGTCACAAAAACAGATTATGACAAGGGGATGTTTCTTTTAAGGACGGAAAAGATCCTTTCCCATTGCCATAAAAACTGTATCTGTTAATCTTCATGCATTGTTACAATTATTGCAGCCTTAGACAAAAAGTGCTAAAATATAACTATCAACAGGGCAGACAGACCAATAGGTTCTATCTGCCCTTTTTGCATAATGTCAAGGGGACGTTTCGTCTGTCACAAAACAGATTGTAATGCCACGGAGACAGTTCATCTATCATCAACCAAAAACCAACAATAAGGGGTGATTGTATGGCAAGGCAACCGCGGAGAAAGAGCGGCACCGGTGTCTATCATGTCATGTTAAGGGGTATCGACAAGAGGAATGTTTTCCTAAAGGATGAGGATAAGGAAGTCTTTTTATACTATCTCTTCAGGGCAAAGGAACTGGGCGGTTTTAAACTATATGCATATTGCCTGATGAACAATCATGTCCATCTGCTCATCAAAGAGGGCGAAGATCTGGGCAAGAGTATCAAAAGGATAACGGTAGGCTATGTACAGTGGCATAACAAGAATTATGAAAGAACGGGTCATCTCTTCCAGAACAGGTATAGAAGCGAAGCGGTTGAGGATTATAGTTACCTGGTTGCTGTAACCAGATACATCCACCAAAATCCTGTCAAGGCCGGGATGATCAGGGAGATTATGGATTATAAGTGGAGCAGCTACAGGGATTATATCGCAAGTTTTAATAATGAACTCACAAAGATAGATACTGAATTGATTAAAAGCTATTTTACTACCCTGGAATCCTTCAATGACTATATGAACAAACCAAATGATGATAAGTTCCTGGAATATGAGATAAAAAGCTACAATACAAATGAAAGACTTAAAAACATCATAAATAGTAAGGTGGACCTGGAGGATA
>JAAYRX010000040.1 GCA_012518535.1 Clostridiales bacterium
CCCGGCCTGTCAGCCCATCCCGGCTTATGGGTGAAGCTGGAAGGACCTACAGAATACAATTCCCCGTCTATATGGTGATGAGGTCCTAAGAGATTTCGATTTCCGGAGAATAGCTCTATTGATATACGGTTTGACCCCGCCTTTACAAAATCCGTTATATCGACGGAATAGGGCGCCCACATAAAGGTCTTAACGGGCTGGTCGTTGATAAACACCTTATACAGGACAGCATCGGGTTTGTCCAAATCCAGAATAATCCGCCTGCCCTCCCTTTTGACCACGGTAAAATCCTGACCTAATTTGATAGTATCTGCAAAGAAGCAGAATCCTTGTTGGGTCAGGTCTTCACCCAATACGCTCTTTGGCATATCAACAATTACGAATGGCCCGTCGGTAAAGAGGGCTTTCCTTTCCCCCGGGGTATAAGCCGACTCGCTAACAACCCCAAAGTCTCCCACCACATAAATGCTTTCCAGTTCTACATCAAATGTTAGTTTATTCTTTTCCGTTTCCAGTACATCTTCCCCAAAGAGGACGTCATAGACCTTTTGTGCCTGATAGAACCTGCGCTTTAATATGACTTCATTGTCGCCCAGGTTTACATACTTCTTTATATCTACCTTCTTAAATGCGCTGTCCTTCCACCAGCCCTGGTCATGGTATTCCAATGGATTTCCATTGACTGTAATCTGGAATTCATCGGCCGTTTCAATAGCCAGGAAAAACTCCTTGTTTTTATTCAAATCCATGTCAACCCGGAAATTAAACTTAAGTTCAATTTCGCAGCTTGACCTTAATTCCAAGAGGATGTCCATGAGCCTTATAATGGGTAGCGGCCCTTGCCATGGTCCCCCATCAATGCGGTATTGGCAATAATCAAGGGTTAGGGAATTAAGTCCCACTTCCTCAATATCCCATTCCTTAGCAAGTTCTAGCCTTTGCTCCTCCGGAACCTGGGCCTTTCTCTTTCTGACCTCTGCCCCGTCAAGGATTAAAATATGGGATTGCATGGGCAAGAACTGCAACTGGGTTTTGGTATATCCGTCTTCGCTAACAAAATCCAAATCAATTATCTCACCGGTTTCAGCAATTATCTTTCTTAAGCGTCCCTCATTGGGTATCGAGATGGTGGCATTGAAGGTCCCTTCCTGGTCATGGTTGACCATGAAGTATATCTTCTCATTGCCTAAATCCCGTTCCATATAATGTATTGATGAGATCTCTCCGTTACCGTCAGATATACTTATCCCGGGTATTTGCATATCAACAAGGTGACCGTATAGTTTGTCCCTACACATATCCATGTGGACAACATTTTCTCTGAGCCATTTAAGTCTCTCGCTATTGGTACTAAATGTGGGGAAATCCCCAATGCTTATAACTTTACCCCCGTTTTGAATAAATTGGCCCAACAGATCTACAGTTGATTCATCAATGCTTACCATGGACGGCATAACCACTGCTTTATAATTGCATAAGCCAACCACAAATTCATTGCCTGTAACTTTGCCGTGTTTTCTGATGATGGTTTCATCTCCATAATGATGTCCGATATGCAGGCCTGACAGCATCTCGGTTGCCTCAACGAAATCCCTGTCGATTTTTTGCAGGGCTTCGCTACAGCCCCCATTATGGGTAATCCAACCGC
Source organism: Clostridiales bacterium (assembly GCA_012518535.1). GTDB lineage: Bacteria > Bacillota > Clostridia > Caldicoprobacterales > UBA3941 > UBA3941. The sequence continues at coordinate 1,649 of JAAYRX010000040.1, forward strand.
TTTTTATAGGATGAAGCAGTAGCACATTACTTCCGTCTTTCCCCGAAGTCAGAAGAACCCCCAGCCTTGCGAAATAATCGTTGAAAAGTCTGTACTCTTCCCACCAGGATTGCTGATAGAACAGGGACGGTGGATAATCCCTCTTTCGAAGGCCCCTCAATGTATAACCTTCCAGATGCTGGCACATCAAATTTACACCATTTACATATTGCCATTCAGCAATCCATTTCAGCTCTTCAAAGCTGACATTCCAACCGCTTAGGGCAAAGGTTTCCGATAATACAAACTTTTTACCCAGTTGACTGGCGACTGAACCCACCTGTTTGGGTACAAGAGGACTACTGATGGATCTTCCAAGCCAATCAATGCCGGGTATATGCATGTATTCATAAAAGGGCATAGCCCCCGCCGTTGCACCCATTTGTCCATGGATACTTTCTTCAGACATAAGATGACCTGTAAGTTGGCAATTATGTTCTTCGCACCAATCGTATATCTGCTTGCCAAAGGACCCCACATAGAGTTCATTTACCAAGGCCCAAAAATCATATCGAACCCTCTCATACCCTTTGCATTCAATAAATAATGCCGGCAAGAAGGGGATCAAATCATACCCATATTGGCTCTTAAATCTTTCAGGAATTATGTATGACCAGGGAATCCTGCCCCTGGAATACTGGGGTTCATCGGTGAAAAATCCGGGCATACCTTTGCCGAAGTCTTCCTTAAAGGTATTATAATATTTTTCATAGGTACTCTCTATGAATGCCTTAACTACATCCGGATTTAGTATGTCTATATAATAGGGGTTGGATTTATGTTTCATCACATAAATTTTTGTACCCTCTTCCGGTTTATAGCCCTCATCCATCAATGTATGATGAACCTCATTGGTTTTAGGATCAAACCGATAGATTCCCAGCACCTGACTATTGTCCAAGTCCTTTAGATCATGGCATTCTTCGATTTCCAACCACCTAACATGGTATTTATCCCCCATACCGGTGATGATACCGCCTGCAAAGCCACTGGGCCAACCTTCCTCGTCATAACACCAGGAGCCCATTCCAATTTTATTCCCTTCGTCTATACAGGCCCTGATACATTCCATCCATTCCTCGCTTAGATATTCTGTTTGCAATCCTCCCCGGGCATGCATGAAATATCCGCCCAAGCCTGCCTTGTCCATCTCCCTGATTTGCCATCTTAAGAAATCCGGATCAAGTTTATCGTTCCAGGACCAAAATGGTATGGCGCGATACTCCTTAGACGGGTTTTTAAACTCATCGGTCCATTTGGCCATAGATGATCTCTCCCTTCACTTGTTGCCAGTAGTCTACCTATTGTATTTATTATTCCAATTTCAGCTGGATGATTTTCTATGAAATGCTTCCATCTTACCGTGCTTACATATTACATATTTCTGCGACGGATATTTAGCTTCGAGATAGTCGGTAAACTTGTTGACATCCTCACTGTTGAAATCAAACATCTCGTAATGGGCCGGAATAAGGTATTCCGGTTTTATGTATCCGGCTAGATCCACTGCCTCCTGGAAGGTGAGGTTTCCTATGCAATTGGCCCTGTATCTGGTTCCATCCCTACCGTTGATGGGGAGTATAGCTATATCCAGCTTTTCAAAC
>JAAYRX010000041.1 GCA_012518535.1 Clostridiales bacterium
CAGATATATGCGCAAGACCTATAACCTACTCATAGGTGACAGGACTGCGGAAAGGATGAAGATAAACATAGGATCGGCCATCCCCCGCAAAGAGGATGCGGTAATGGAAGTGACGGGCAGAAACCTCATCTCCGGCCTGCCAAGAACCATTGTCGTAAGTTCCCAGGAGATGGTGGAGGCCCTGCAGGAGCCCCTGGAAACCATAGTGGAGACCATTCATTCCGTTCTGGAGCAGACCCCCCCCGAACTATCCTCCGATATCAGCGAGATTGGTATCACAATGACCGGTGGCGGTTCCTTGCTCTACGGGCTGGACAAGCTCCTGGAGGACAGACTTAAAATCAAGATTAATGTTGTGGATGATCCCTTGTCCTGTGTCGCCATAGGGACGGGCAAGGCCCTTCAGGATATCGATCTTTATACCGATACCCCGGCTTTTAACAGCAGGTGAGGCAGAGTAAGATAATATCAACCTGTAGCCTTTAGTGGGGTTAAGGCCATAGAGGGGTTTTATGAGAGTCGTTTGATAGAATACAATGCCGGTTATTATAGATTATATTGTATGTTTGTTTCGTTTCCATACAGGCTTTGAAAGGATGTGCCAAATTGCTAAGAGGTCTTTATACCGCTGCAACAGGGATGATTCACCAGAGGGAAAAATTAAATACCATAGCCAATAACTTGTCAAACACCAATACCAGGGGTTATAAGAAGGATAGCGTAGTTAGTCATTCCTTCAGGGACGAGTTATTGCTTCGGACAGGGGGGCAAACCGGTGAAGTAAAGGCCCTGGGCCCTCTTAATCATGGGGTATATTCAGAGAGGATTATTCCCCTCTTTCAGGACGGCCCCCTGGAACAGACCAACCAATTTACCGATATAGCCCTTCAGGGTAGCGGCTTTTTTACCATATTGATTGACGGGCGGGAATTCTATACCCGTGATGGTACCTTTAGGGCAGACCAGGAGGGTATTCTGGTTAACATGGAAGGCCATGAGGTTGTCGGGGAATACGGTCCCATCTATGTAGGTCAGGAGGATTTTCACGTAGATCCTGAGGGCAATATATGGCAGAACGGCCAATTCGTGAATCGTCTTCAGCTGATAGACTTTGAAGATGCAACCCTTCTGGAAAAGGTGGGGGACAACCTGTTTGTCAACAACAGTCCGGAAGCCAACCCGGCTTTGGAATTTGAAGGGGAGGTCCTTCAAGGCTATATAGAAGCGTCCAACGTGGATCTCCTGGAGGAGATGAGCAACATGATCGTTGCAGCCAGATCCTACGAAGCCGCTCAAAGGGTCCTTCAGATGATAGACAGCACCCTTTCCAAGACGGTTAATGAAGTGGGAAGCGTATAGGGGGATAGATATGATAAGAGCCTTGTATACCGGAACCTCGGGAATGAGGGTACAACAACATAAAATTGATTCCATAGGAAACAACATAGCCAATACCCAAACCATTGGCTATAAAAGGTCAAGACCAGATTTTAAGGAGGCCCTCTATGATGTTATAGAGAATAGGCCCGCAGAAGCAGGCCCCAGCCCCCTTGTAGGGAACGGGACCGTGGTGGGCTCCGTTCAAACCTATTTTACCCAGGGTGGCCTGTATTCCACCAACCTTAGTCTGGATCTTGCCCTGGAGGGTCCCGGTTTCTTTACCGTGGAATCCGAAGACGGAGACTACCTCTATACCAGGGATGGTCGCCTCAAATTATCCCATCTGCCCGGCGGAGAACTCAGGCTGGATGATGCAGCGGGGTACCCCGTTCTGGACCAATATGGGCAGTTCTTCATCTTTGACGGAGATGTCCGGGAGGAGGATATCTCCATAACCGAGTACGGCCATGTATATTTAAATCAGGAAAATGGCAATGCTACATACCAGGGTAGTTTAGGGATCTATAGTTTTACAAATCCTGATGGTTTGGAGCATCTGAAGGGGCCCTATTTTACGGCTACTGAAGAGAGCGGCGAACCAGTCCAGGCATTGGAAACCAGAGTTGTCCAGGGATATTTGGAGCAATCCAACGTGGACTTGTCCCAGGAGATGACGGAACTCATCATGGCTCAAAGGGCCTACCAGTTAAATTCCAGGGTGGTACAGGCTGCTGATGAGATGGAGAAACAGGCTAACAATTTGAGAGGATAGATATGCTTGGATAAATTTGACATCAAGGAAATTATGAAACGCATCCCTCACCGCTATCCATTCCTATTGGTGGATAGGGTGTTGGAAATGGTACCCGGCGAGAGTGGGAAGGGGATTAAGAACGTCACTATGAATGAACCCTTTTTTGCAGGACATTTTCCGGGTACACCCATAATGCCCGGAGTCCTGATAGTGGAAGCCATGGCCCAGTTGGGTGCCATGGTAGTTCTCAGCCTACCTGAAAACAAGGGCAAGCTGGCCTTTTTTGCCGGCATAGATTCCATGCGCTTTAGGCGCCAGGTGGTACCCGGCGACCAACTCTTTATGGAAGTTGAGATAACCAGGATGAAGGGACCCATCGGCAAGGGCTCTGTAAAGGCTCTGGTTGATGGGCAGGTAGCGGCAGAGGGTACCGTCATGTTTGCCCTCGGTGATGCCGACTAAATGTCCCAGAGTTTGCGTACCTTGCTCTTTTTAAGAGCACTCAGGATCTGCTCATGTACATTGGGGATATCCCCTGATATGTCATGGAGCAGATTTTTTATATATTCCCTTTTTGTGTAGCCGTTTGCAGGGCAGGGGTTGAATACAACGGGTATATCATGGCGGGACACGGCCTTTTTAATATCGGCTTCCGGTACGTATACCATGGGCCTTATCAGGTTAATATCTTTCCGGTCCAGATAGGTTACCGGTGAAAAGGTGTTGAAACGGCCTTCGTAGAACATGCTAAGAAAGAGTGTCTCTATAACGTCTTCCCGATGGTGACCCAGGGCCACCTTTTTGCAGTTTAGTTCCAGGGCCGTGTTGTTAAGGGCACCCCGCCTTAAGTTGGCACAAAGGGAGCAGGGGTTTTTCTCCTGACGAACGTCAAAGACAATTTTAGCTATATTCGTTTCCTTAAGGGTATAGGGTATATCAAGCTCCCTGCAGTAATCCCCTACCTCTGTCCAATCAGTGCCTTCATAGCCCATATCAAGGGTAATGGCCTCCAGCTCGTATTTAACCGGGGACATATACTGATAAAGCCTCAGGGCCTTTAACAGGATGAGGCTGTCTTTTCCGCCGGAAACTCCAACGGCTATCCTGTCCCCCTCCTCTATCATATTAAAATCTTCTACCGCTCGTCTTAAGCAGCCAAGTATCTTCTTCATTTATCCCATTCCTTTCAGGATGGAATAAACCATCCTCCCATGTAACTACTTATCCTAGTTTTCAATAGCCATTAATCCTTGTATTTGTCTGGATATTATACAATAGAATCATGGTAAGGGGAAGAGGGTCGGCTCTGCAAAAAAATCCGAATAAAAAACCTAAAATTCGAAAAAACATTCGGATATAATGTGAAAACTGTGCTATAATTAATAATGAAAATACTGATGGATGGTGCACGATCATCCTATTTTGGCTGCTTTCTTAAGGAGTGATTAAATGGATAAGGTAAGGAGAAACGAGCGGATAGGCGCAATGGTTAATATCCTATGTAGCCATCCCAATGAAATTTTTACCCTCAACTATTTTAGCGATATGTTTAATACTGCAAAATCTACCATAAGCGACGATGTGGTAATTATAAAGGATCTTTTAACCAGGTTCCAGCTGGGAGACGTTGAAACCGTTGTCGGGGCCGCAGGCGGGGTTAAATTTATATCCCGGCTGTTTGAAGACGACGAAATCTTTATAAAGGATATTTGCAATGAGCTATCATCGCCTGACAGGATACTTCCGGGCGGATTTTTATATATAACGGATATCCTCTTCATACCGGGGGTGGTGGAGCGGTTTGGGAATATTTTGGCCACCCAATTCTATGACGCCCGGCCGGACTTTGTCATAACCGTGGAGACCAAGGGTATACCCATAGCCCTGGCCACAGCCAGAGCCCTCAATTGCCCTGTGGTAATGGCCCGGAGGGAAAGCAAGGTAACCGAGGGTTCCACCATATCCATAAACTACGTATCAGCCTCCTCAAGGCGGATTCAGACCATGTCCCTGGTCAAGAGGGCAGTGGAGAAGGGCCAGCGGGGCCTCATCGTCGACGACTTCATGAAAGGCGGAGGTACGGTCAGGGGGCTTATGGAACTTCTCCACGAGTTTGAAGCGGAGATCGCAGGGGTTGGGGTTATAATCTCCACCGAGGATCCCGGCCAGAAAATGGTCAAAGACTACAAGTCCCTTATGGTCTTAAAGGACGTGGATGAGGGAGAACGAAAGGTCATGGTTGAGCCCTCACCATGGCTAAAAGGGCTAATAAATTAAATTATCCAAAAACTATCACTTTTTTTCCGATTCAGGCAGGACTATGGTTTTTTTTGGCGAATAGTTACATAACTAACTGTTACTTACTTGTTTTGCGACTCGGAAGGTGGTGAGCTAGAATTGGAAATAACAGACGTAAGGGTACGGAAAGTCGGTGGTGATGGCAAGATGAAGGCGGTAGCTTCCGTGACCTTTGACAATGACTTTGTTGTTCATGACATCAAAATCATAGAAGGTCAAAACGGGATGTTTATTGCCATGCCTAGCCGAAAAACACCGGATGGGGAATATCGGGACATAGCCCATCCAATCAATTCTGACATGAGGGGCAGACTCCAGGACATGATCTTGCAACAGTATGATCGGATTGACGCAGAATAGGCTTCAAAGGAGAGAAATCTCCTTTGAAGCCTATTTTTGTCCCTGGGAAAATGAACTTTAATTTTTTTGAATCTGAGGTAAACTTTATTATAGATTTAATGTATAATGTAATAGGATTCTTTGCTGTAATCCTGTATTTTGTAGGCTATGGTATCCATTGCTTGATTTTTCTGAGGATTACAGGGATAATAGGATAAGATCGCCAGAAAAGACATCTTTGAGTCAGGGCATCGAGAATTGGAATAGGGAGGAAGGAATGGAGAATAAAATATCAGCGATCATAATGGCAGCAGGGTATGGGCCCGGTATGAAGTCCTCCCTGCCTAAAGCCATGCACAAAATTAGTGGCCAACCCATGGTCGAATATGTCCTTAAATCAGTACTGGATGTAGTTAATAGCCGCCCCCTGGTGGTTTTGGCTGGGGATGCGGAAGACATAAAAGAACATTTGGGTGATAAGGCAGAGTATAACCATCTGCAGGAAAGGGAAAGTATAGACCAAATTGTTGTTCTGTTCAGGGAATTTTTAGAAGGTCTTGACGGTCATGTAATCCTGATGGAGGGCAATCTACCCCTTATAACGCCGGATACCCTGAGGGATCTGGTAAGCAGCTGTCAAAGAGGCAGCTATGATGCGGTTGTCCTGTCAGCCTTATGCGATAATCCCCAGGGATACGGCAGGATTATCAGGGATATTTCCGGGAACTTTGAGGGGATCCTGGAGGATGTGGAAGCCTCGAGTGAGGAGAGCCTCATAAAGGAGATCGACACATCAGTCTATTGTTTTAAGGTCTCTACCCTGCTGGAGGGTATAGACAGGCTGGCTGACATGGATCCGGAGAACCGATACCAAATCTCGGACTTCTTATACGATTTAATGGGATCGGGAGGCAAGATAGGGATACATACCGTATACGATTCAACCGAGACCATGGCCGTAGATAACAGGATCCGGCTGGCAGAGGCCCAAAAGATTATGGGACAGCGGATCAACAACTATCATCTCGAGAGGGGAGTAACCATAATAGACCCCGATAACGCCTATATAGGGCCCCACGTAAGCATAGACAGGGATGTTATCATCTATCCCGGCAATGTTGTGGAGGGGCATACCACCATCGGCCGGGGTACTATGCTGCTACCCAACAACCGGATTCTGGATTCCACCATAGGAAGGGATACGGAAATACAAAACTCGGTCATCTTAAAGAGCCGGGTGGAAGACAGGGCCACGGTAGGACCCTTTGCATACCTAAGGCCCGGAAGCCATATAGGTGAGGGCGTAAGGATAGGCGATTTTGTTGAAATCAAAAACGCCAAGGTGGGCAAGGGCAGCAAGGTCTCCCATCTAACCTATGTGGGTGACGGAGAAATAGGCGAGAACGTCAATATAGGATGCGGGGTAGTGTTTGTCAACTACGACGGGAAAAAGAAGCACAGGACCATCGTTGGGGACAATGCCTTTATAGGCTGCAATACCAACCTGGTAGCACCTGTCAGGGTCGAAGACAATTCATATATTGCCGCTGGGTCCACCATAACCCAGGATGTGCCGAAGGATGCCCTGGCTATCGCAAGGGCACGGCAGGTAAATAAGGAAAAGTGGGTAATTAAGAGACATAAAAAGGAAACGGAGGAAAACCAATGATAACCCATGGTACAAGTATAAAAATTTTCACGGGGAATTCCAATCCCAAATTGGCCAGGGATATTGCAGAACAAGTTGGCATTCCCATGGGAAATTCGGAAGTATCGAGATTTAGTGACGGTGAAATAAGCGTAAACATACATGAAACTGTCAGGGGGGCTGATGTATTCGTGGTCCAATCCACCTGCCACCCGGGGAATGACAACCTTATGGAGATGCTCATAATGATAGACGCTTTTAAAAGGGCATCCGCCGGCAGGATAACGGCTGTTATGCCCTATTATGGCTATGCCAGGCAGGATCGTAAGGCTAAGGCCAGAGATCCCATCACAGCCAAGCTTATTGCAGACCTTATCACCACTGCCGGTGCAGACAGGGTTTTGACCATGGACCTGCACGCTCCCCAGATACAGGGATTTTTCTCCATACCTTTGGATCATCTCCTGGGCGTCCCCATATTGTCTCAGTACTATTTGGAAAAGGGGTTTGAAGACGAGGACCTGATCGTGGTGTCCCCGGATATCGGCAGCGTAACCAGGGCCAGAAACTTTGCCAATCGCTTAAATGCGCCCATTGCCATAGTAGACAAGCGCAGGCCCAGGGCCAATGTAGCTGAAGTCATGAACATCATAGGGGATATAAAGGGGAAGAAGGTACTATTGGTGGACGATATGATGGATACCGCAGGCACCCTGGTTCAAAGTGCCAATGCCCTCCTGGATGGCGGAGCCGCCGAGATCTATGCCTGTGCCACCCACGGCGTTCTTTCCGGGCCGGCCATTGAAAGGGTACAGAATTCCCCAATAAAGGAATTGGTAATTACCGATACCATCCCTCTATCGCCAGAAAAGCAGATCGACAAGATCAAGGTATTGTCCGTCGCCCCCATATTTGCAGAGGCCATCGACAGGATATATGAGGATCTGCCGGTGAGCACCCTGTTCGAATAGGTGGAACCTATGTATATCGTTGTAGGGTTGGGCAACCCGGGACTGAGATATGCCAATACCAGGCATAACATAGGTTTTATAGCCCTGGATATGTTGGCGGACAAACTTGGTATAAAGGTAACAAAGGTTAAACACAAGGCCCTTATAGGGGAGGGAACCTATGGGGGCCATAGGATTGTGCTGGCAAAGCCCCAGACCTATATGAATCTTAGCGGTGAAAGCATTCTGGATATAAAGAACTGGTATAAGGCAGAGGACTCCGGGATTATCGTCATATACGACGATATAGACCTGGATGTGGGGGTCCTCAGGATCCGTGCATCCGGAAGTGCAGGGACCCACAAGGGCATGCAGTCCATCATATACCAGCTGAAAAGCCAGGATTTCCCCCGGGTACGTATAGGCGTAGGAAGCCCGCCCCCGGGCTGGGACCTTAAGGACTATGTGCTGTCCGGCTTTAAAAGCGAAGAAATTCCCCTTTTGAAAGAAGCCTGTGAAAGGGCGGTAAAAGGTATAGAGCTCATAGTAGAGAAGGGTGTACAATACGCCATGAGCAAATGCAACGGCTAGAAACATAGACCGACTTGTACGCTTCCTACTGTTTCCGATGAAATTGAGGTGATTATTTGACGGTGAAATGGCTGGATCCCATGATGAGATGGGACGAGTTTATAAGGATGCGCCAGACCGCCAGAGAAGAGGGCGGTCCTATTTTGGTTTTTGGACTTTCGGAATCCCAAAAAAGCCATGCAGTATCCAGCCTTCTATATCCACTTGACAGGCAATGCCTCTTTATAACCTATAACCACATTCAGGCCCAAAGTATCTATAACGACCTGAAGTTCTATATGGAGGACGATGTGATGCTCCTTCCCCCCAGGGACATTGTCCTCTATGATGTTGCGGCCCATAGCACGGAGGTTTCGGGCCGGCGGCTCAAGGTTTTGGAGGCTTTGGTCCTGGGAGAGTACCGAGTGGTAGTGGCCTCCATAGAGGCCCTTTTGTGTTTGCAAACTCCCCCTGAGATTTTTAAGGATGGTTTAACAAGAATAGAGGTGGGGCAGGTACTGCCCTTGGAACGACTGGCCCGCAGGCTGGTAGAGGCGGGCTATGAACGGATGCCAACTGTAGAAGGGCCCGGGCAGTTCAGTGTGAGGGGCGGTATCGTGGATATCTATCCCCTGACCATGGATAGCCCCTGCAGGATAGAATTCTTTGATGATGAGGTGGATTCCATCCGCCTTTTTGACCCCCTGTCCCAGCGGTCCACGGATAAACTGGACGGGGTATCGGTTTCCCCTGCCAGGGAGCTGGTCCTGACCCCGGAATCCCTTGTCCGGGGTATTGAGGGAATAAGGAAGGATTTTACCTCCGCTACCGGAAAAGAAGGAAAGGGTAGGGATAGACTTAAGGAAAGAGTATCCGGCCTCCTGGAGGCTATGGAGCAGGGAATCCACCACAGGAACCTGGAAAACTATTTTCCCTTCTTCTACCCTGAAAACAATACCCTCTTTGATTATTTAGGCCCGGAAACCCTGGTAGTCCTGGACGAACCTTCCCGGATAGGAGAAGGTTTTACAGGCTGGGAGGAAGAATTTATAGAGCACTTTTCAAATCTCCTGGAGGATGGAGAGGTACTCCCAGGTCAGGGTGAACTCTTTATTCCCTATGATCTGATCCTGTCCCAAACGGAGCACTTTCATAGACTGGCCCTTCAGGGGCTTCCAAAATCCATACCCGGATTCTCCCCCAGGGCCATATTCAACATTACATCCAGGGGCATCCCCTCCTATCAGGGTAAGCTGGATATGCTGGTAGAGGATCTGAAGTATTGGAGGGGGAAGAAATATTCCGTTATCCTCTTTGCAGGCAGCGGGTCCAGGTGCCAGAATCTGGTTTCAAACCTATACGACATGGGCCTGGAAGCAACCTATAATCCCAGCCTTGAGGGGCAAATCCGGCAGGGGCAGATTGTTGTCCTGCCCGGCAGTATCAGTGCCGGCTTCGAATATCCCCAGGGCAGGTTTGCCGTTGTCAGCCATAACGAAATCTTTGGTACCATGAAGCATAAACGGAAGGGGAAGACTCCTGCCAAAAAGAGCAAACTGGACCCATTTACGGACCTTAAGGTGGGGGACTATGTGGTCCACGAGGCTCATGGAATAGGAAAATATCTCGGTATAGAGACCCTGGTAATAAACGACCAGAAACGCGATTATCTTAATATAAAGTACGGGGGCACCGACAGGCTCTACATCCCCACGGATCAGGTGGATATTATCCAGCCCTACATTGGGATGGATCAAAAGGAGCCCAAGCTCTCCAGGCTGGGTGGCGCGGAGTGGCAAAGGGCAAAGACCAAGGCCCGTGAATCGGTCCAAAAGTTGGCCATGGACCTGGTGGAGTTATACGCCGCCCGGGAGACCGCCAAGGGCTACCAGTTCTCACCGGACACCCCCTGGCAGCAGCAGTTTGAAGAGATGTTTCCCTACGAGGAGACCCCTGACCAGGAAAGGGCCATAAAGGAAGTAAAAAGGGATATGGAGAGCGAGAAGGTAATGGACCGACTCCTCTGCGGGGATGTAGGCTATGGGAAAACGGAGGTGGCCATAAGGGCGGCCTTTAAGGCGGTAATGGACGGCAAGCAGGTGGCCTTGCTGGCGCCGACCACGATTCTGGCCCAGCAGCATTTCAACACCTTTGTGGAAAGATTTGCGGATTATCCCGTCAAAATTCAGGTTATCAGCCGCTTCAGAACGGCTGCCCAGCAAAGGGATATCCTAAAAGCCCTTAAGGAGGGCAATGTCGATATTATCATAGGCACCCACAGGCTCCTGGGCAAGGACGTGGCCTATAAGGATCTGGGCCTTTTGATAGTGGACGAGGAACAGCGCTTTGGCGTTGGGCACAAGGAAACCATAAAAAATATCAGAAAGAACCTGGATGTCCTGACCCTGACAGCTACCCCCATACCCAGGACCCTCCACATGTCCCTAGTTGGAATTAGGGATATAAGCACCATCGAGACTCCACCGGAGGACAGGGTCCCGGTACAGACCTATGTGGTGGAATACAACGACTCCCTCATCAGGGATGCCATAATCAAGGAGATTTCCCGGGGCGGTCAGGTATACTTTGTATACAACAGGGTAAGGAGCATGGAACGTATGGCTGAAAGACTTCGGGCCCTGGTTCCCCAGGTCAGGATCAGGATGGCCCATGGACAGATGAGCGAGAGCCTCCTGGAAAACGTTATGTTGGACTTCTATGACGGAAAGTTCGACCTGCTCTTATGCTCTACCATTATCGAAAGCGGCCTTGATATACCCAGGGTCAACACCATCATAGTATACGATGCCGACTATTACGGCCTGGCCCAGCTCTATCAGCTCAGGGGCAGGGTAGGCAGATCCAACCGCCTGGCCTACGCCTATTTAACCTATCGGAAGGATAAGGTATTGTCCGAAGTGGCGGAGAAGAGGCTTCGGGCCATAAAGGAGTTCACAGAGTTTGGGGCCGGGTTTAAAATAGCCATGCGGGATCTTGAGATCAGGGGCTCCGGCAATATATTGGGCCCCCAGCAGCACGGCCATATGACCGCCGTGGGCTACGAGCTGTACTGTAAGCTCTTGGATGAGGAGATCAGGAATCTCAAGGGAGAGACGGTACAAAAGCCTCTGGAAATAACCATAGATATAAGGGCAAATGCCTATATCGACGATGACTTTATTCCCCTGGAAGGGCAAAAGATCGAGATATACAAAAAGATTGCCGCCATAGAGAATCTCCAGGACAAGTACGATGTAGAGGAGGAATTGGAGGACCGGTTTGGGACTATGCCAGAGCCGGTAACCAACCTAATAGACATAGCCTATATCAAGGCCCTGGCAGGAGAACTGGGCATCTCGGAGGTATCCCACAGGGAAAAGGAGGTTATCCTAAGGCTAACAGGCTCTAAAACCCTGGATCCCAGATCCCTGATGATTCTCTTAAATGAGAACAGGGGCAGGATCAGGTACGAGGGAATGAGAAAGCCCATGTTCAGAATAATCCTCAAAAATACCAACCCATTGACGGCCTTGGCCGAAACAAAGAATATTCTGGAGCAGATGGATAGGCTGGAGTCAATAAAGCAATAATGGGATTATATATACCTTTGGTGCCAGTCAATAGCTTACTGCATAACAAGGGTAATGAGCTATTGAGAAGCGCCAGGCTTTTCAAATGGAATAAGCCCTAGTTTTCTCCAAATCGATGTCGGAAGAGAGAAGTTTCAAAAAATACATTATAATTAACGTTTGCTATATAAAAACTGTAATAGGATTTTTTGAAACTTCATTGATGCCGTAACTTCTATGATGGTAGTAAAGCGCTCAATAGCCATTACTCCTACACTAGATGTTTGAGTAAGCTATATGTTATATAATTTGGTATATTAGTACTGTTACTAGGATGGAAATGAAGGGAAGAGAAAAGATGGAACACGTAAGAAAAATAAGCATTTTATTTGTGATTGCATTTCTGGTGGGGATTGTAGCCGGCTGCGGCATAGTACAGGTCAACCCCGAAAAGGACAGGGCCCAGGTTGTAGCCCAGGTGGACGGAGAGGAGATCCTGAAGGGCGAGGTTTTGGACCGGCTGGACAGGGAGAAAGAAGCCTATAATCTGACCGAAGCGGCCATAAAGGACAAGAACAACCAGGAACAGATCCTGGAGATTAAAAAGAGCATCCTGGACCAGCTGGCAACCCAAAAGCTTTTGGATCAGAAGGCAGCGGCATCTGGCTTTGTCGTAACGGACGAGCTTCTGGAAGATGCCAGGGAGGACCTGGTGGAGATAAAAAAGAGCATAGAGAGGCAGTTGGAAGAAGCCGATGAAGAAGCGGATGAGGGCGATGAAGACGAGGACTCCCAGGACAAGGATTATGCCAGGGAAGCCGAAGATTATCTTAACAACTACCTGGAAACCTTGGGGATGAATCAGGATGAGTATGTGGAATACCTAGCCCAGCAAAAATGTATAGAAAAGCTCTATGAGAAGACAGTAGAGGGCATAGAGGCCACCTCATCGGAGATAGAGGAGTTTTATAATGAAGAGCTGGCCAAGCAAAAGGAGAATACCATCTTTCTCGAGGGCAGATCCATAGACCTTTTCGATCCCGCCAAGGTAAGGGTCAAGCACGTCCTTATCGAGATACCCAGGGAAAAGGTCACTGAATATATGTCGCTGATGAACGAAGAGAAGGAAGATGAGGCCAAGGAACTCCTGGACAAGGAGTTGGAGGCCATAAGGGACAAGGCCGAAAAGGCCCTGGACAAGGCAAAAGGGGATGACGACTTTGACGATGTGGTGGAGGAATATAACCCCGATGCTGCCGATGACATGGAAGAGGGCATAATCATACACAGGGATAACATCTACCTCCCGGAGGAATACAAGGAAGCGGCC
>JAAYRX010000042.1 GCA_012518535.1 Clostridiales bacterium
GCCGCTAACGTGAAAAACATTGAAGATTATATTAATCGCGTAGATGAAATGGTGGAAAGAAAATTAAGATTATGTTCTTATTCCTAAAGAGGAGGTAAAGTATGAATATAAAGGCACCAAGAGGAACAAAGGATGTATTACCGGAAGAATCCTATAAATGGCACTATTTAGAAGAAATTATACGAGAAATAACCCAATTGTTTGGCTACAGGGAGATTAGGACTCCGGTATTTGAACATACTGAATTATTTGTACGTGGAGTAGGGGATACAACTGATATAGTTCAAAAAGAAATGTACACCTTTTTAGATAAAGGTGAGAGAAGTATAACCTTAAAGCCGGAAGGTACAGCCGGCGTGGTTCGTTCATATATAGAGAATGGTCTCTTTGGCATGGCGCAACCGATTAAAATGTATTACCTAACCCCGGTTTTCAGATACGAAAACCCTCAGGCAGGTAGACTTAGGGAGCATCACCAGTTCGGTGTTGAAGTATTTGGTGCCAAGGAACCCAGTGTGGATGCTGAGATAATTTTGATGGCCACTAAACTGTTTGAAAGATTGGACTTAAAGGGGTTGGAGCTCAATATAAACAGTATAGGCTGCACCAAGTGTCGTCCCAGTTACCATGATGCTCTTAAGGATTACTTAAAAGGCCATCTTGGGGATCTATGCGATACCTGTATTACGCGCTATGAGCGAAATCCTCTCCGGATTTTAGATTGTAAAAACGAAAAATGTGGTGCTGTAGTAGAAGGCGCACCAATAATTTTAGATTACCTATGTGAGGAATGCAGTACTCATTTCAATGGTCTTCAGAGTTATCTTAAGGCAGCATCCGTAGATTATAAAATTAACCCATTGATAGTAAGAGGATTGGATTATTATAGCAAAACAGTATTCGAGATTATCTCAAGAGGTATAGGGGCCCAGGGTACCGTATGCGGTGGTGGTAGGTATGACGGCTTGGTTAAAGAATGTGGCGGTCCAGATACTCCTGGAGCGGGTTTTGGCTTGGGGCTGGAAAGATTGTTATTGGCTTTGGAGGCCCAAGGGATAGATATACCTAGAACTCCAGGGAGGGATGTATTTTTTGTAACTATAGGAAACAATGCCAGGGATAAGGCTTTCCAACTTTTGAATGTCATGAGGACGGGAGGATTATCGGCCGATATGGATCATGTTGGGAGAGGTGTTAAAGCCCAGTTTAAGTATGCAGACAAGGCTGATGTTTCCTGGGTATGCATATTGGGAGATGATGAGATCAGCAGGAATGAGGTCAAGGTACGTAGTATGGCTGATGGTAAGGAGGAGACCGTATCCCAAACTAATTTGTTGGAGTATTTCAAGAGTAAGAAGGAAAGGTGAATAAAAATGGGAGAATCTATAAAAGGGCTTAAGAGAACCCACATGTGCGGGGAACTGACATCCCAAAATCTAGGCCAGGAAGTGGTGCTGATGGGGTGGGTACAAAGACGAAGGGATTTAGGGGGACTGATTTTTGTTACCCTTAGAGATAGAACCGGGATAATTCAGTTGGTATTTGACCAGGAGGAATCCGAGTCCCTATTCCATAAGGCATCTGGTTTACGCAGTGAATATGTAATAGCATCCAGAGGTGATGTTGTAAGCAGGGCTCCTGAAGCTATAAATCCTAAGATGGCTACGGGGAGCATTGAAATAAAGGTAAAAGAGCTTAAAATCTTGTCCAGGTCTGAGACACCACCCTTCTATATCGAGGATAATATCAATGTTGGTGAGGCTCTAAGGTACAAATATAGGTACTTGGACCTAAGAAGACCTGAGATGCAAAAAAACCTTATGATGAGACATAGGATTGCAAACTCTGTAAGAAACTTTCTCAACGATAGGAGATTTTTAGAAATCGAAACCCCAATGTTGACCAAAAGTACACCTGAGGGTGCCAGAGATTATCTAGTGCCCAGCAGGGTCCATACAGGTAAATTCTACGCCTTGCCCCAATCACCTCAGCTCTTTAAGCAGCTGTTAATGCTATCGGGATATGACAGGTATTATCAAATAGCAAGGTGCTTCAGGGACGAAGATTTACGGGCGGATAGGCAGCCTGAATTTACCCAGATCGATATCGAAATGTCCTTTGTGGAAATAGAAGATATTTTGGCAATCAACGAGGAAATGATAGCTGAGGTATTTAGACAGGTGTTAGATATCGAGATATCCCTACCCCTCAAACGGATTACCTATAAGGATGCCATGGAGAGATATGGTCTGGATAAGCCCGATACAAGGTTTGGCCTTGAGCTGGTGGATATCAGTTCTTTAGTGGTTGATTCTGGTTTTAAAGTATTCTCCAATACCGTCAGGGATGGGGGTAGCGTCAGGGGTATAAATGTAAGAGGTTGTGGAAGTAAATTTTCCCGTAGGGAAATAGACTCTTTGGGTGAATATGTAAAGACTTACAGGGCAAAGGGTTTGGCATGGATAAATTACAGTGAAGACGGGATAAGATCACCTATAGCCAAATTTTTAGAACAAGAGGAAATAGATGCTATAATAAAGCATATGGACGCAAATGTCGGGGACCTGTTATTGTTCATTGCAGACAAAGATGAAGTAGTGTTTCAGGCTCTGGGGAACCTAAGGTTGGAACTGGGAAGAAAGCTGGAACTAATACCCATCGATCAATACGATCTCCTATGGGTTACAGAGTTTCCACTGTTTGAATACGACGAAGAAGAAGACCGCTTTGTTGCAAAACATCATCCCTTCACTTCACCTATGGATGAGGATATGGATCTTTTGGATTCAGATCCTGAGAAGGTTAGAGCGAAGGCCTATGACATGGTGCTGAACGGTAATGAAATAGGTGGTGGCAGCATCAGGATTCACAATACCGAGATCCAGGAAAGGATGTTCAAGGCATTAGGTTTTACCCTGGATGAAGCCTGGGATCAATTCGGATTTTTGATGGAGGCTTTCAAATATGGAACTCCGCCGCATGGGGGGATTGCTTATGGACTAGACAGAATTGCTGCCCTTCTGGCTGGAAGAGCTACCATAAGGGACGTAATTGCATTTCCCAAGGTACAAAACGCATCGGATCTAATGACCAATGCTCCTTCGGAGGTTGATGCAAAGCAACTGAAGGAGTTGCATATAGCAATAGAAAAAAGTGGTGAGGATAAGGACGTTTAACATATTTATAATTGGTTAACTATATGCGTATAGAATGCTCCACGACTACAACTGAAAAATTGGGAGATTGGGATGATGTCAATGATAGAAATGGGGCAAATTGTTAACGTAGAAGACAGCATAGCAACCGTCAAGATACGAAGGGGTGCCAGCTGCGGATCCTGTACTGCTTGTGGTATGGCGAAGGATCAAAGTGAAATATCCTTTCGCATCGTCAATGATCTTAATGCCCAGACTGGGGATTGGGTAGAGCTGGAGTTAGAATCCAAATCTCTGATAAAGGCCACCCTCATAGTGTATCTTTTGCCTTTGGTTGCCCTGATACTGGGAGTTGTAGGAGGTTATGCTCTTGCCGGCCGGTTATCCGGCAATCCAGATCTGTACGGTGCTATAGGCGGGATACTTTTTACGGTTCTTTCCTTTTTAGGCATAAGAGCTTTGGATCCTATAATAAGAAGGAATGGGGACTACTCCCCCAAGATGATATCAATTATTAATTTACATTCGAAAGGGGAAATTACGGATGTCAAGTGATAAAATAGTAAATCTAAATTCTGATAATTTTGAGGAGGAAGTGATAAAGTCCGATGTACCTGTCCTGGTTGATTTTTGGGCAGCCTGGTGCGGACCTTGCAGGATGATTGCTCCAATTATAGATCAACTGGCTGACGAATTTGATGGCAAGGTTAAGATAGCCAAGGTCAACGTAGATGAGGAAAGGGAGCTGGCATCAAGGTATAGGGTGATGAGTATACCAACATTGATTTTGTTCAAGGATGGAGACATAGCAGACCAAACTATGGGAGCGCGGCCGAAATCGGACTTGGTTAAGATGATACAGGCTGCACTATAGGAAGAAAGCTGGATCAATACCAGCTTTTTTTATACCTTTATATTTATGAAAACCTTGTAATTTTTATTAGTTATAACTATAATATGATTTATTGAAACCGAACAATTTCAAAAAATATAGCAAAAACGTTTGGAGGAAGTAACAAAATGATTAATTTGAAGGAAGTTTATAGAATCGATCCTGAAATTGCTAAAGCCATGGAGCAGGAGTTGTTCAGACAGCAAAATCACATAGAGCTTATCGCCTCTGAAAATTTCGTAAGCACAGCTGTGATGAACGCTATGGGATCACATCTGACCAATAAGTACGCAGAAGGTTATCCTAATAGGAGATATTACGGTGGCTGCGAATATGTGGATATAGTTGAAGAGTTGGCCATTAGCCGAGCAAAGGAGCTTTTTGGAGCAGAATACGCCAACGTACAACCCCATTCGGGTGCACAGGCCAATATGGCCGTATACTTTGCTTTTTTAGAGCCAGGGGATACTATCCTGGGCATGAATCTGGCCCATGGCGGTCATTTGACCCACGGAAGCCCGGTAAACATTTCGGGTAAGTATTTCAATGTTGTACCCTATGGTGTGGATTCTGAAACGGGATATATTGATTATGATGAGCTTAGGGATCTGGCTAAAGAGCATAAACCCAAATTGATCGTAGCTGGAGCCAGCGCCTACTCAAGAATAATTGACTTTGAGATTTTTCAAAGCATCGCCCATGAAGTAGGCGCATACCTGATGGTGGATATGGCCCATATCGCAGGCCTGGTAGCAGCAGGTTTGCATCCTAATCCGGTACCCTACGCAGATTTTGTTACGACCACTACCCATAAAACCCTGAGAGGACCTCGAGGCGGCTTAATCCTATGCAAGGAGAAGCATGGCAGAGCTATCGACAAAGCAATTTTCCCCGGCACCCAGGGCGGACCGTTGATGCATGTGATTGCTGCCAAGGCCGTCTGCTTTCTGGAAGCGCTGAAACCGGAATTTAAGCAATATCAAAGGCAAATTGTTGATAATGCAAAGGCCTTGGCCGAAGCTTTAAAGAATGAGGGTTTCCAACTGGTATCAGATGGTACGGACAATCACCTTATGACCATAGACCTCAGAAATAAGGGCATAACTGGTAAAGACGCTGAAAAGATTCTAGACAGTGTAAGGATTACTACCAACAAGAATACTATTCCTAACGATCCCCAGAGCCCATTCGTTACAAGCGGTGTTAGAATAGGAACACCTGCCGTAACCACTAGAGGTATGGGAACTGGGGAAATGAAGACAATTGCAAAAGCCATTGCCCTTGCCCTTGGGGATCTGGAAGCTAATCGAGACGAGATCATAAAAATGGTAGAAAATCTATGCATTAGCTTTCCCTTGTATTCAAATGAGGTATATTAATTATTGAAATAATTAAATTTCTACTCCTGTAGCTGGGGAATGTAATTCTGGATTTGTGAGATTTACTTCCCTGGCTAAGGTTTATTCCAACAGTATTAAGGAGGATAACAATGATGAACAATATGCCCCTGGCAGCTCGTATGAGACCCGGAACTCTGGATGAGTTTATTGGCCAGAAGCATATCATAGGGAAAAACAGATTATTGTACAGGGCAATAAAGGCAGACAGGTTAACTTCTGCTGTTTTTTATGGACCGCCGGGAACTGGGAAAACAACCTTAGCGAAGATTATAGCTGGAGAAACTCAATATGAGTTCAGGCAGTTAAATGCTGTTTCGGCTGGCGTGAAGGATATTCGTGAATTGGCCGTAGAAGCTCAAAATTATCTATTGAACCCAAAAGGACGGATTATTCTATTTTTTGATGAGATCCATAGGCTGAATAAAGGTCAACAGGACGCCCTGCTCCCTTATGTGGAAAACGGTACATTCATACTCATTGGAGCAACAACGGAGAACCCCTACTTTGAAGTAAATAAGGCCCTGCTGTCCAGATCTACCATTTTTAAGTTTAATCCACTGACAGATCAAGACATAAGGGAGCTTATACAGAATTGTCTCCAAGACAAGGAAAAGGGTTTAGGTAATTATAATATTGTAATATCCCGGGAGGCAGAAGATCATATTCTTCGCATGAGTGAAGGTGACGCAAGATCGGTATTGAACGCTTTGGAACTGGCGGCTTTGACCACACCCCCTAATCATGAAGGAGTTATAATCATTTCTCTGGAGGTGGCTCAGGAATGCGTGCAGCAGAAGGCTATAAGGTATGATAAAGATGGAGATAATCATTATGATGTGGTGAGTGCCTTCATTAAGAGTATGAGAAACTACATGGAGCCTGATGCAGTATTACATTGGTTGGCCCGTATGATAGAAAGCGGAGAAAAACCTGAATTTATTGCAAGGAGAATAATTATAGCTGCAGCTGAGGATGTGGGGATGGCCAATCCCGCTGCCCTACAAGTTGCAGTGGCGGCAGCACAAGCCGTGGAAAGGGTCGGATGGCCCGAAAGCAGGATCATTCTGGCTCAGGCTGCCCTAATGGTAGCATGCTCACCAAAATCCAATTCGGTGTGTGTGGGTATAGATAAAGCCTTGGAGGATGTCCGTGTTAAAAAAATTGGTGAAGTCCCTACGAATCTAAGAGATACTCATTATCCTGGCTCTAAGGAATTAGGGCATGGGAAAGGATACAAATACTCCCATGATTATCCATATGGCAGAGCCATACAACAATATTTACCCGATGAACTTAAAAATGCAAGATATTATTTTCCCAAAAATTCAGGAACTGAAGCCAGGATAAAGGAACGCTTGGATCAAATCATCAAAGATGAACAGAGAATGTGATCGTTTTAATGTTGACAAAAATAGTGGGGTATGGTAGTATTTTTTTGTATTAAAGTATAGTAAATTGGTAGGGATTCGGAGGTGTTATTATTGAAGCTTTCCACACGGGGCAGATACGGCCTTAGGGCAATGTTTGATCTTGCAATGAATGAATCCCAAGGACCTATTCCGCTCAATGAAATAGCTGACAGGCAGAATATCTCGGAATCGTATCTGGAACAGTTATTTGCTATCCTAAGGAGGGAAGGGCTGGTTAACAGTGTCCGAGGAGCTCACGGGGGTTATTTATTGGGAGCCTCCCCTAATGATATCTATATAGGGCAGATACTCAGAACCTTGGAGGGCGATATTGCACCGGCTGATTGCGTTAGCAATGAAGATGTAGCCGGCTGTATGGATGCTGATGCTTGTGTCACTAGAATTATTTGGGAGAAGATAAGAGATAGTATTAATCAAGTTATAGATTCCATAACTCTGGAGGATATGGTAAACCAGCAAAGAATGATTAATAGTAGAAAAGATGCGAATTCATCTAAGGACGATTGGGTTATACGATGTAAAAATTAAATCAGGTGACATTTTAAAGGAGTGAGTACAGGCGTTTTCCCAAACCATGGGTGGTTGGGTGTTCTAATGCCTAGATATATTATGAAAAAAAACATTTACCTAGATCACGCTGCAACTACTTATACAAAAAAAGAAGTTCTGGATGTAATGTTGCCTTATTTTACTCTGGATTTTGGTAACCCTTCCAGTATCCATATCTATGGTAGACAAGCCCATAGAGCTGTTGATGAGGCAAGGATGAGTATTGCAAAGGCATTGAATGCCAAGTTTGATGAGATATTCTTTACAGGTGGAGGGACCGAGTCGGACAACTGGGCAATAAAAGGCATCGCTATTGCCAATAAAAACAAAGGCAGGCACATAATTACTTCATCCATAGAACACCATGCTGTTTTATATACATGCAATTATCTTGAAAAAATGGGTTATGAAATAACATATCTGCCAGTAGACAGATATGGTATGGTCGATCCATTAGATGTAGAAAAGTCAATAAGATCGGATACAATTCTTGTATCTATTATGTTTGCAAACAATGAGATCGGTACTATTCAACCCATAAAGGAAATTGGAGCTATAACCAGGAGTAAGGGCGTATATTTCCATACTGATGCTGTTCAGGCAATAGGCAATGTAGATATAGATGTGGAGGATATGAATATAGATTTGCTATCCTTGTCAGGTCATAAGATTTATGGACCTAAAGGGATAGGAGCATTATATATAAGAAAAGGTACCAAGATAACCCCTCTTCTGCATGGGGGTGCTCAAGAGCGAAATCGAAGGGCCGGCACAGAGAATATACCAGGTATTGTGGGTCTTGGAAAGGCTATAGAACTAGCTCTCGCCAACATGGAAGAAAACAATGGACGCTTGATAGGGTTAAGGGACAGACTGATTAATGGCATAATGGAAAGAATAGACCACGTCCTATTGAATGGGCATCCCAATCAAAGGCTGCCTGGCAATGTAAATTTAAGTTTTGAATATATAGAGGGTGAATCTTTGCTTCTCAGTCTTGACATGAAGGGTATTGCAGCTTCTAGCGGATCTGCGTGTACATCGGGATCTTTAGATCCATCCCATGTACTTTTGGCTATTGGTCTATCCCATGAAATTGCCCATGGATCTTTAAGGATTACATTAGGAGAGGATAACACAGAGGAGGATGTGGATTATGTACTGGAGGCACTGCCA
>JAAYRX010000043.1 GCA_012518535.1 Clostridiales bacterium
ATCGGGGGGAATGTCCGGTCTTAATACAAGGGACATCCATATTCCTTTACCTTTTGGGGATATCCAGCTCCTGCCCAACCGTCCCCTGCCCTTTAATTGGGTTTCAGCAACTATTAATGTTCCTTCCGGCGCTTCTGCCAAGGCTAACTCCCTTGCTCTATTGTTAGTGGAGTCTATAGTATCGTAGATCTCCAGATTTCTGCCCATTATAATGGTATCAATAGATTTCAGAAGGGTTGTCCTGTCCAATATATCCGGAATTCTAACCAGCCTATAGCCCAATCTGGGTTTGGTTTCTATAATAAAGCCCTCTTGCTGCAAGGATTTTATATGCTTCCATATCGCCGCCCTGGTAATACCCAAGGATGAGCTGACTGTCTCTCCGGATATAAATCTGCCTTCGTTATCCAATAATGCCTTTAATACCTTATTGCGCATTTTACCTTCTCCCTAATCTTTTGCAATATCTGCTTCTTCTCTATTATATCCATTTTAGGAAGAGTTGCATAGCTGATAAGGGGAAAACCCCGCACTATATAGTGCAGGGTTTTCTAATTATAAAAGGCATGGTTACCTATGGTAGTAATGTATTGTCTGTTATTTACTATCCAGCTGCCGGCAGCCTTCTTGGGATTAAAGAAGTATAGTGCGTTTCCAACGGGTTTGCTCCCCCAGTAAGCTTCCTCTGCAGCTTTTAAACACTCAGCACTGGGATTATTATAGATTGTCCCATCCGCTACCGGACTGAATTGGGGTATGCCCTGAAAATAGTCGAATATGACACCATAAATGGTATTGGGAAACTGCTTTGAATTTACCCTGTTCATTACGACATTCCCAACAGCGACTTTACCTATATAGGGCTCTCCCTGAGACTCGGCATGGATAACTCTGGCCAACCAGAAAATATCGTCTCTTTCTTTAGCTGTCAGAGTATTCCTGTTAGCAGTGCTGTTTACAGTAGATTTTTTGCCGAATAAGGCATTTTGAGTCTGTGGGCCTGCTATCCCATCTATCCTGAGCCCATAATCTATTTGATATGCGATTACTGCATTTTCCGTAACATGACCGTAATATCCGGTTGCTGTGCCTTTGAAATAACCAAGGGCTTTTAAGGCATTTTGTAGTTCCCTTACCCTTTCATTATACATTCCAAAGCGTAAAGTACCCTTATATCCGCTTCCGGCACTTCCCTCATAAAGAGCTGTCTGGGTCTTTTGCCCTGCAATACCATCGACATAGAGGCCATAATCCTTTTGAAATCTAATAACCGCATCCCTGGTGATGGTCCCATAGTAACCGGTGATCTTGGGGTAGGTAAAATACCCCTTGTTCTTCAATGTTTGCTGCAAACGTGAAACCGCCTGCCCCCTACTTCCAACCCTAAGTACAGAATAGGTTGCAGCTTGAACCGGCACAGCCGATATCAAAATAGAACCCGCAACCAATATCATGGTTATTGACATAACCAATATAGTTACCCCTTTATTTCTGTTCACAGAAATCCCCCTCTGTATGTATTATGTTAAGTTACCATAATCAATTATAGAAGGGGATGGTTTACCGGTCAAATGACAAGTTCTCTGTATTTAATTTTGTTACAAATTTGTGACATGAATGTTAACTGTTATTAACTTTTCCTTACTGTTTCATGCTTATACCAAGTTTAGCCACAATTTGCTCCCTTTATAGAAGGGTTTCCACCTTTACCTGGGGCAGGATTTTTTGGAAATCTTCTCTCGTGCACATCAGGGTTCCTTCCCTGGTTATAGATGCTGTAGCCGCAGCTACACCATATCTCAACATATCCTTCAAATTCAGACCTTCTTTCATGGCAAGGCAAAATCCTGCTATGATGGAGTCCCCGGCACCGGTAGTTCCTTTTACATCAACCTTAAGGGCAGGGGCATAATAGCCATGGTGTTCATCCATTATGATAGCACCCTGACTACCTAAAGAAACTCCTACTATCTTAACTCCCTTATCCAGAAAAACTTTTGCTGCATTTACAATGTCCTGATGAGAAGTGACTTTTATATCGAGAGTCGTTTCCAGTTCAAAAAGGTTAGGTTTTATTATATATGGCTTCCCTTCTAATCCATGTAAGAACAATTCTCCTTCAGCATCCAGTACGGTTTTAATTGGAAGGGCGGACATCTCCCGCAACAATTCTCTATATATGGTGGTGGGCACCCCCCTGGGGACACTTCCACTCAATACAAGGGTATCACTGGCACGACAATGAACCATGAGCTTGTCCTTAAGCCTGACTAAGGCATCCTCATCCACCATATGTCCACTTTCATTCAATTCTGTAACCACCTGGGTTGACCTATCATATACCTTATGGTTTATCCTTACCTCCCCGTTCACAGTTACAAAATCATGGCCTATTCCTGCCTTGTCCAGTCGTTGCTCTACCAGGTCACCATTCACCCTATAGTTGATGCCTGTGCATAAGGCTTGACCGCCAAGCTGACTGTAGGCTATAGCCACGTTTATCCCCTTTCCCGAGGGATCAATCCGGCTATCGATTATTCGGTTCATACCCCCGTATGTAAATCCTTCTATGGTAACCGATTTATCTATACATGGATTCAGAGTTACAGTAGTAATCATACCTATCACCTTTTATTTCTTTTATTATCCCTAATCTATATACACAAACCAAATTGAAAAGCCGGGGTCCCAGGACACCCGGCTCTTAACTCTTATTGTTGTTCCCTTTCCATTCTAGCCTGTTCAATTATTTTGGCACTGATATTTCCCGGTACCTCCTCATACCTTACAAAGGTTAACTTAAAGCTTCCCCGGGCCTGAGTCATGGAGCGTAGGTCAGTCGCATACTTAAACATTTCAGCTTGGGGAACTTCGGCTTCGATAACTTGAAGTCCTCCTCCTGCAGGTGTCATACCAAGGATTCTGCCCCTACGACGATTCAGATCACCGATAATATCACCCATATATTCATCATTTACCGTAACTTCAGCTTTCATAATGGGCTCTAAAAGTACCGGATCGGCTTGTTCCAACTTCCTAAAAGCCAGATAGGCTGCCATTTTAAAGGCCATTTCGGATGAGTCTACGCTGTGATAGGAGCCATCATACAAGGTCGCCTTCAGCCCTACCATGGGATAGCCTGCCAGAACGCCACTTACCAATGATTCCTGCAGGCCTTTTTCAACAGCTGGAATGTACTGTCTGGGCACAACACCACCAACGATCTTATCCACAAATTCAAACTGCGTCTCTGTGTCTGTCAGTGGCTCAAACTCGATCCACACATGCCCGAACTGGCCATGGCCACCGCTTTGCTTCTTGTGCCTTCCCTCTGCCTTGATAGACTTCCTTATGGTTTCCCTATAAGCTACCTTGGGGTCTTTATAAATTGCACCTACACCAAATCTGGACTTTAATCGGCTGGAGATAACATCCAACTGCATTTCCCCCACACCGCTGATAAGGGTCTGGTTGGTTTCTGTATTGGTTTCTATCCTAAAGGTAGGATCTTCTTCCACCATCCTGTTCAGACCGCCGAAAACCTTATCCTCTTCTCCTTCTTTTTCAACCTCAATAGCCATGGAAATAGCGGGTTCAGGAAACTCAATGCCCTTGTAGACTATGGGTGATGCTACATCACAAAGGGTATCTCCCGTCTCGGTCTGTTGCAGTTTAGCAAAGGCACCGATATCACCTGCGGTAATCTTGGTTATCTGGTTTTGTTTTTTACCCTTTAACATATACAGGGCGGTTGTCTTTTCATTGGTGTCCTTGTTAGCATTATATACAGTTGCACCGCTATTTAGCTCACCGGACATCACTTTGAATATGGATAGTTTGCCTACAAAGGGGTCAACTATGGTCTTGAATACCAAGGCTGAAAAAGGCTCATCAACCTTCATCTCACGTCTGATTTCTTCCTCGGTTTTTGGATTAGTACCCTTAAAAGAGGGTCTGTCACATGGTGATGGCAGAAAATTAACCACTTCGTCTAACAGCACGCCAACTCCAACATTATTAACGGCGGAACCACATAGTATGGGAACGATATCCCCATCCAAGACACCTTGTCGAACAGCACTTGTCAGTTCTTCGATGGTAATCTCTTCACCTTCAAAGTATTTTTCCATCAATTCCTCGCTGGTTTCCACCGCTGCCTCAACCAGCATGGTCCGTATAGGCTCCACCTCGTCCATCATTGACTCGGGAATGGGAGCATCGTTTAATTTCTTACCGTCAAATATCTTGGCGTTCATTCTTAAAGCATCGACAAAACCCTTAAATTCGCCACCTTCCATAATGGGGATCTGGAAAGGTGCTATGGATGTTCCATACTTGTCCTTTAACTGATCCAATACTCTTGAAAAGTTTGCATTCTCACGGTCCATCTGGTTGATAAATACCATTCTTGGAATAACGTGACTTTCACAGTAATCCCATGCCTTTTCAGTACCCACCATCAAACCTGATACAGCCCCTACGACAAGTACAGCACTGTCGACTACCCTCAAGGCTCCCAACATTTCTCCGACAAAGTCGAAATATCCCGGAACGTCAATAACGTTGATTTTATGATTATTCCATTCCAATGGAGCCAGTGCAGAACTGATGGAGATTGTCCTCTTTATCTCTTCGGGATCATAATCGGTGGTGGTAGTTCCATCTTCAACACGACCAAAGCGATCCGTACCACCCGCGCTAAATAGCATGGCTTCTGTTAAAGTAGTTTTTCCTTCACCGCCGTGGCCAACAATGGCAATATTGCGAATTTCTTTCGTTTCGTAGTTTTTCATGCGAAATCCCCCTCTTTAATAATATTGCTGTCTCCCTAATCCTAGGAAATCGGTAATTAATATATGGCATCCGGCAGACAATCCCTGCTCATAAAGCCAATAAGGAAGTTTCAAAAGACAAATCATCCAATGGGTCAGGGCAAATTCTCATACATCAGGTTTTTTTGAAACTCCGATTAACCAATTGCTTTTTAATAACACCTAAAATTGTCGAACAAGTCAATACTCCAAATGAACAGCCAACTTTAAATAAGCGTTAATCAAGGCAATTATTCATGAAATCGGCTAGGTAGAAATAAAGCTACTGGTTTGATTAACATTTTATCTGTTGGTTTGAAGGCATAATTATTAAAACCAATAGATGTCATAATTAATTTCTTATATTGTAACATATATTTTTATTTTACGCACTAAAGAATTTGGATTAGAATGATATCATGGCAGTTTGCTAAATATAAGATTGTTATGGATATTCAATGCTCTTTTCTTCATCTTCGTATTCCTTGACTTTTATGTATATTGAGTATAGAATCAACTAAAAATCATCCTTTATTTCCCTAATATACTTTGATTCTGACACTATTTTAGGAGTTTGATAGCCTATGAAACCTATAAGTATAGATTTAGATTTACCAAATAATGCGTATTCTATACATATCGACCAATCCTGGGAGGGGCTTGATAAGGCAATAAAACCCTTTGTAGGGCACAAGGCCATGGTGGTAACGGACGAAAATGTATATGACTTGTTTGCCCGTGATATTGAGTCGATTCTAAATTCCATGGGAAGTCAGGTTACTACGGCTGTTGTTAAACCTGGCGAGGAGAGAAAAAGCCTTAAAACCGCCGAAAATCTATACACTCAGGCCTTGGAAAATGGTCTCGATAGATCTTCTGTTATTATTGCCTTGGGTGGAGGTGTCGTGGGCGATCTGGCAGGTTTTATTGCAGCCACATATATGAGGGGTATAAACTATGTGCAAATCCCAACCACCCTGCTGGCCCAAGTTGATAGTAGCGTAGGAGGAAAGGTAGCTGTGAATCATCCGCTGGCAAAAAACATCATAGGCAGCTTCTACCAACCCAAATCTGTCTATATTAATATTGATACCTTAAAGACCCTGCAGGACAGACAGTTCTCCACAGGAATGGCCGAACTGATAAAGTATGGATTTATATGGGATAATGAGTTTTTAGGCTGGCTTCAACATAATATAGATGGAATAATGAAAAGACAGGAAGAGGACCTTGCATACGCTATTGAATGCAGCTGCAAAACCAAAGCCCATATAGTCAGCCAGGACGAGAGGGAAAAGGGTCTACGGACGATCCTTAATTTTGGACATACCATTGGCCATGGTTTAGAATCCCTAACAAATTATGGCCTGTATACCCACGGCGAAGCCGTTGCCCTGGGTATGGTATATGAATCCTCAATAGCCTATCGGATGGGGTTGGTGGATGGATCCATACTTGATCTCCTGATCCGGGTCCTTGAAAAAGCTAATCTCCCAACCGAAATACATGGGGTTGACACCGAAGCTCTTATTAAGGCTATGACCCATGACAAAAAGAATAAGGGCGGTTCTATCGTTTTTGTTCTACCCGTGGGAACAGGTAAGGTAGATGTTTTTAACAATATCGACAGCATGTTAATCCACGAGGCATTCAAGGTCTCGCCAAAAGAGCTTATCAGTTGATGCTTAAAGGACTTGAATCATTCGCATTTGTTGCCAGTCCATTGAAAAATGCAATTATCAGTATATTTTTTTGATAAATTTTACATAATTAGGAGGAAGTCATATGGTAAAACAAAGAAATGCTATCAATAGCCTCAATCCCTATATACCCGGTAAACCCATAAGTGAAGTTCAGAGGGAGCTGGGCCTCGACAGGGTTATAAAGCTGGCATCCAATGAAAATCCCCTGGGGAATTCCCCTGCTGCTACCAAGGCAGTCCAGGATTGGGCTCTTAATATGGCCATCTATCCCGATGGAAATAGCGCTGATCTAAGAGCAGCCTTATCAAAAAAGTTAGGTGTGGCCCCGGATGAGCTCCTTTTTGGATCGGGAACCGATCAGATTCTTGAGATAATAGCCCAAACCTATATAAATCCAGGTGATAAGGCCATAATGGGGGATCCCTCCTTTCCCCGTTACGAATCCGTTGTAAAAGTAATGGACGGAGAGGTAGTAAAAGTTCCATTGACCGAGGATTATCGGTTAAATCTAGCTGAAATTCTTAGAAAAATAGATTCGAGGACAAAGATAATCTGGCTGTGTAATCCCAATAATCCTACAGGGACTATGATTCCGGCCCAGGAGCAGAGAGATTTTATTGAAAAGGTTCCTGATGATGTACTTATCGTTCTGGATGAAGCCTACTACGAGTATGCCATTGGTGGAGACTATCCCGAAAGTATAGAGCTTCTGGATGAATTCCCAAACTTACTGGTACTCAGAACCTTCTCAAAAGCTTACGGTCTTGCCGGACTCAGAGTTGGGTATGCAATATCCAATCGGGACATCATAGAATATCTCAACCGGGTAAGAGGTCCCTTTAATACAAATACGGCAGCTCAAATGGCTGCTTTGGCTGCCCTGAAGGACCAGGACTTCATTGACAAAAGCATTGAAAATAACATTAAGGGTAAGGGTTTTCTTTATTCTTCCTTTGAAGAGATGGGGTTGGAATATATCCCTACCCATGCCAATTTCCTGATGGTGAGAGTCAATTTATCCAGCACCTTAGTATTCAAGGAACTTCTAAAAAAGGGAGTCATTATAAGATCCGGCGATATCTACGGAATGGACGATTGGATAAGGGTCACCATCGGCACCGAAGAGGAGAATGAACTATTCATAAGGGCCCTCAAGGAAGTTATTGGTGATAAGTAGGAGTCTGGTAGTGAACCTGCTGAAGGTATAAACGGAATATGGTAGTATGGTAATACGGTAGAATATGTATGTTAGGAAAAGGTCCGACAATACGAAGTCAGTAAAACCCCCTGACTCTGTGCTGAATCAGGATTTTCCCCGTAACATACGAATCAAGGCGGATTTACTACGACGTCTGAAATACTTTATAAGCTGTAAGTCGTAAACAGTTTGAATCAAAAAAATAATTAAAGGCGAGGAATGGTAGCATGGTAATCGTAATGAAGGCAAATGCCACGGAAGAACAAATAAGTGGCGTAGAAAAATTTCTATCGAATCTTGAGCTAGGAGTGCATATATCTACCGGTTCAGAAAGGACTATCATTGGGGTAATAGGGGATAAACGGATCCTAATAGATACCCCCCTTGAGATAATGCCTGGAGTAGACAGGTTGGTTCCCATCATGGAGCCATACAAGCTGGTAGGAAAGACTTTTAGACCCGAATCTACTGTCATTAACATTCAGGGTGTGGAGGTGGGCGGTGATTCCCTGGTTATGATGGCGGGTCCTTGCGCCGTTGAAAGTGAGAAACAGCTAATAGAAACTGCTGTTTTCCTGAAAGAACAGGGAGTTCAAATCCTACGTGGTGGCGCCTACAAACCCAGAACTTCCCCCTATTCCTTTCAGGGTTTAGGAGAAGAAGGTCTTAAGCTGCTGGCCAGGGTACGTGAGGAGACTGGTTTGTTGATTGTCTCGGAAGTGGTCAGCACTGACTCCTTGGAGAAAGCTCTTAAATACGTAGATGTGCTGCAGGTCGGAGCCCGTAATATGCAAAATTTTGATTTACTTCAGCATATCGGAAAATCGAAGATGCCGGTGGTTCTCAAGAGAGGTTTGTCCTCTAATATAGAGGAGTGGCTAAATGCGGCTGAATATATACTAAACGAAGGGAATTATCAGGTAATTCTCTGCGAACGGGGTATCAGAACCTTTGAAACAGCCACCCGTAACACCCTTGACCTTAGCAGCGTCCCCCTTATAAAGGAGATAAGTCATCTTCCCATAATAGTGGATCCCAGCCATGGTACAGGTAAGTGGAATCTGGTCACTCCCATGGCACGTGCCGCCGTTGCCGCCGGAGCTGATGGATTGATCGTTGAGGTACATCCCAATCCTCAGTTTGCCCTTTCTGACGGTAACCAGTCTCTAAACTTTGAAAGTTTCTCAACATTAATGGATGAGATTCGCAAAATTGCGCCCATCTTAAAACGGGAGCTGTCACAATGACCTTTGAGAAGATTTGTATTGTTGGTTTGGGCCTTATAGGTGGGTCCTTGGCAAAGGCCATAAAGAGGAGTCGTCCCCAATCCTTTATTACATCCGTTGATTCCAACCAAAAAAGTCTGGATGATGCCTTGTCGGATCAAGTAATAGATAAGGGTACGACTGATTTATACGAGGGTCTTCAAGGTGCAGACGTGATCTTTGTCTGTACCCCTGTACATGTCGTATCTCCCCTCCTCAGAGATATTATGCCCATATTGGGTAAAGATACGGTAATAACCGATGTTGGGAGTACTAAACAGGAAATCATGAAGGCTGCCCAGGAAATCAAAGCCTCCAATCAAAGCCAGGCAATCTTTATAGGTGGCCATCCCATGGCTGGTACTCAACATTCGGGCTATCAGGCATCCCTGCCCCACCTTTTTGAGAATGCCTACTATATCCTTACCCTTCTTGAATCCACTCCTTCTTGGGCTGTGGAATCATTGAAAAGCCTTTTACTGTCCATAGGAGCACTGCCCATGGTTATGGAGGCAAAGAATCATGACAGAATCATTGGGGCTGTAAGCCATCTTCCTCACGTTGTAGCGGCTGCCCTGGTAAATGCAGTAGCAGAAATGGAGGACAACTCCGACCTGTTTATGAAACTAGCCGCAGGTGGGTTCAGGGATATAACCAGGATTGCCTCATCGAATCCCGATATGTGGAAGAATATATGTATGGATAATAAAGAGGAGCTTGTGGCACATATTATTCATATAAACAAGCATTTGGATACCTTTGCCCAGATGCTGCTAAAGAATGAAGGGTCAAAAATTCAGGATTATTTTTCCTGTGCCAAGACCTACCGAGAAAATCTACCCGTTAAGCAGGCCCTTAGCCTCCTATCTTACTATGATCTTTATGTTGATGTTGAAGATCGGCCGGGGGTTATTGGATCCGTGGCTACAATTCTGGGGAAGCATTCTGTCAACATAAAGAATCTCCGAATTATCAATAGTCGGGAAGATGAGCCCGGTTCCTTGATAATATCCTTTTCCGATTCATCCTCCCTGGACAAGGCACAAAAGGTTCTTAAGGAGAATGGTTATAATACCTTTACCCAATAGCATATCAGATTAACATATTGTGCCGGTTAAAATGACATAATTACTTCGAAGCTTCGTTTCAACAAGCCTATTAGATTAATCTAGCGGGAGGTATAGGAAGTGGTAATAACAGTATCACATGCTAATCGATTACGAGGTACAATTCATGTTCCCGGAGATAAATCCATATCCCATAGGGGCGTTATCTTCGGTGCCCTCGCCCAGGGCACTACCCGGCTTGACAACTTTCTTATGGCTGATGATTGCATAAACACTATCAGGATATTTGGGCAGATGGGTATAGACATTGATATCAAAGGCCATAACACCGTTGTGGTACAAGGAAAAGGTATATATGGTCTTTCTGCACCAGAAGTTCAGTTGGATGCAGGCAATTCAGGAACTACAGCCAGGCTGCTTATGGGTTTACTGACAGGACAGGATTTCGATTCCATCCTAACAGGGGACGATTCTTTAAAAAGGAGACCCATGGATAGGGTAGTAATCCCCTTAAGGGCAATGGGAGCCCAGCTTATGGGAATAGAAAACAAGGAATTTCTTCCCATGGCTGTTAAGGGCAGTAGAGCTAAACTCCAATCCATCGATTACACCATGCCCGTAGCCAGCGCCCAGGTTAAATCCTCCCTTATATTGGCCTCCATGTATGCCGATAAGAGCTCCCGTATTCATCAACCCGCCATTTCCAGAAATCATACGGAAATAATGCTGGAGACCTTCGGCGGAAGGATCCATACTAATGAAAAGACCATAACAACCTACCCCGAACCGACACTATATGGTCAGGATCTGCTCATACCCGGGGATATCTCATCTGCCGCCTATTTTATTACAGCCGCCCTTCTAACACCCGATTCAGAGATAGTCCTTAAAAATGTTGGGATAAATCCCACCCGCTCCGGTATACTCGATGTATATAAGTCCATGGGGGCATCAATCAGCATTGAAAGAATCCATTCCGGAGGTAAGGAACCTTCGGCGGATATTATCGTTAAGGGTTCTCCCCTAAAAGGCACCGTCGTTGAAGGCTCACTTATCCCACGATTGATTGATGAACTTCCCATAATAGCCTTGGCAGCTACTCAAGCTGAAGGAACCACTCTAATCAAGGACGCCGAGGAGTTAAAGGTAAAGGAATCCAACAGAATCGATTCAACCGTTGGTATCCTGAAAGAGTTTGGCGCCAATATAGAAGCTACCCCAGATGGTATGATAATCGAGGGCCCTACAGTCTTGTTTGGGACCCAACATAGACCGGGTTCGGATCATAGAATGGTCATGATGGCGACAATAGCAGGATTGATAGCCCAAGGTTCAACAACTATCCATGATGCTAATTGGGTTAACATATCCTATCCCGGTTTCTTTGAGCAGGTAGAAGCGCTCCGCTGCTAGAAATCGCAACGCTTAATTGCTAAAGGCTTCACACAGGTCTATCAAGCATTATCCCAGTTCCTTTCGATACTTATCCATGGATATCTTGAATAACTCAGCAGGGGTTGGCGGTGTGTAGGTGATAGCATTTGCTCCCGCCTCAATAGTCTTCAATATAGTTTCCTCATTGGGACCCCCTGTTGCAATGATAGGTACTTGAGGAAACTTGTCCCGTATTCTTTTAACTATATCTATGGTCTTACCGGCCCCCGATACATTTAAGATATTGGCCCCCGCATCCAAGCGGGATTGAATGTTCGTCTTTTCAGATACAACAGTTACTACTATGGGTATGTCTATGATAGCTCGTACCGCCATTATAGTTTCATTACTGGTAGGAGCATTTACTACTACACCTATAGCCCCCTCAAATTCTGCATCCAAGGCCAGGTTCACTACCCTCTTGCCTGTTGTCAATCCCCCTCCTACACCACAGAATACCGGAACATCAGCAGCCATGGTTATGGCTTTGGTTATGGCCGGTTGAGGTGTGAATGGGTATACTGCAATAATAGCATCCGCATTGATGTTCTTTATTACTGCTACATCAGTAGAAAAAGCCAGGGAACGGATCCTCTTACCAAATATCTTTATTCCTGATGCCTTTCGAATACAATCCGGCACCTCTATCATGTGTCTTCTCAGAGTCCCCCTTATCTCAGGTATAAATCTTTCCATCTTGTCCCTCCCTCAAACTTCCTTAGTATAATAATCTGTTTTACCAGTTAAACATATCGGTTATGAGTAAACATTAGCTTCCAAACCATCCCAAATAAATCAGAGGTTTATCTGCTTGCAGACCTGAATATTAAACTTACCCTATTTTAGCATACAAGCTAGGTCCATATAAACCTTTTCTACAAATAAAAAGACCTCCGTTATTAACTAACGAAGGCCAAGTAGTTATTGTATATTTGTGCAACCATCAGGGTACTTTGCGATTGTTGCGCATCCGAACCAAATATCCACGATAATAGAACAGCTATGATGATGACAGCAATGATGGCAATCAACCACTTCAACGTATTCTTACGGAAATAAAATATTTGCATCCACACACCCCCACGGCACAATTTTCATTAACTGGCACTATATAAATATGCCTGAGGTTATGTCATTATTACAAACTAGGGTATCAATGTTCTTAACAATGCTAATGCCATAGGACCTTCCTTTCCTATATCCCTTGTGCTGGCTTCAATGCTAACCCTGCCCCTATATCCAATGTTATTGAGATTGAGGAAAAAATCTCCGTAAACATCTTCAGATTTATCAAGGGGGATATTTCTACCTTGACCATTTGCGATATGGGTATGGACCAGAAGGTCAGCTGTTGTTTGTCCGATAGCTTCCATAGGCTCATCTTCCATTCGCATATGATAAAAGTCTGCCAACAGCTTTATGTTTGGATGTCCAACATCTTCTACAAATTTAATCCCTTGGACCAGGGAGTTTATAATGTTTGTTTCCCTTTTGTTAAGGGGTTCCACTGCAACGATAATATCATATTGACGGGCTAATTTACCCATCAATCCGGCCACCTCAACCAGTTCATTCCATCCTTCTTCCAAGATTGCATCTGTAGGAATTTTCCTGGCTCCTCCACTACCGAAGACTACTACTTGGGCTCCAAGGCCAGCTATTCTATCAAAGGCCCCTTTCAGATATTCCTCTACCTTGTATAGGTCTGCCTCTGGTCCAATGAGTCTTATGTCTCCTGGAAACAGCACATTGAATACCTCGCAGCCGATTCCGACCTCTTTTATATTGCTTAAGGCTTCCTTGTATTCTGTACTGTCCATCTGTACAACGCTGACAACAGTGGGCTCAATATAATCAAATCCAATATTAGCAATCTCCTCAATTTGACCAATAGGTCCGCATAAGCCTATCTTCATACTAATATGTCCCTTCTACATCCAAGGCCTTTTCTGCTACAACCTTTTTCTTAAATGTGGAGCCTTGAATTTTCTCTCTCAGTTTTTGGTAAAAGAGATCTTCGTCAAAGGGAATATCTATCCAGCTACCGGTCCATGAAGATAAGTGCATTGCGTTGGATATGGTCAAACCATTAATACCCTCAACACCGGGGGCTAATAATGGAGTACCATTAACAATAGAGTTTACCCAATCCTGGGTGATGCCCTGGTGGGCAGTCTCTTCCCCCGAAATGGGTATATCACATTTC
Source organism: Clostridiales bacterium (assembly GCA_012518535.1). Lineage (GTDB taxonomy): Bacteria > Bacillota > Clostridia > Caldicoprobacterales > UBA3941 > UBA3941. Next base: position 13,685 of record JAAYRX010000043.1, read on the forward strand.
CAGCATTCCGGCTCGCCAAAGCCACCCTTGTATTCTTTGTTGAATTGCCTTTCTGAAACCCTTAATCTCCAGAATGTTAATTTGCCGTCCTCTGCCACCAGCTTGCCCCTGTCCCCGGTAATTTCAAACCTGTTAGTCCCGGGAGCATCTCCTGTAGAGGTGATGAAAACCCCCGTAGCACCGTTGGGGTACTCAACATATGCCGTCACATCGTCGTCCACTTCGATATCATGATATTTACCGTAACCTATAAAGGCCTGTACCCCCTTCGGCATTCCGCATATCCATTGCCAAAGATCCAAGTTGTGGGGGCATTGGTTAAGTAAAACGCCACCGCCTTCTCCTGCCCAGGTAGCTCTCCAACCCCCGGAATCATAATAGCTCTGGGATCTGTACCAATTGGTGATTATCCAGTTGGTTCGCTTAATTTCCCCCAGCTCCCCTGACTCCACCAGGTCCTTCATCTTTTGATATAGGGGGTTTGTGCGTTGGTTATACATAATTCCAAATACCCTATCGTTCTTCTCTGCTGCCTCATTCATTTCACGGACCTGTCTAGTATATACTCCGGCTGGTTTCTCTACTAAGACGTGCAGGTTATTGTTAAAGGCTTCTATTACCAAGGAAGGATGATCGTAATGTGGAGTCGCAATTATAACCCCATCTACCAAGCCCGATGTAAACATACTGTCAGCATTTTCGAACAACTCTATCCCAGTTCCAATACTATCCTTGGCCCATTCCAGCCTTTTGGGATTTATATCGCACACTGCTGTTAATTCCGCATTTTTAATTTTGTTTTGAGACAGGTACAGGGCATGGGCACTGCCCATGTTTCCGATACCTACTATACCTATTCTTACCTTGCTCATTCTAGTGGCCCCTTCCCTTCAACTATATTATTTAGATAACAATACTTTATATCTATTCAACATATATTGGTAATGGGTGCTGAAATCAAAGCCTTATGGATCAATTACGCATCCAGGCCAAATCTTTGCAGATTCCTAAAACTAATCTCCAGGCTCTCGAAAGGATCCCTTTGGCAGATATCCTGTTCTACTGCTGCCCATTCTATTTTGTTCTTTATGCTGGCATCTATAATATCAGGCCAATTGAGATTACCTTCCCCCACCTCTGCCATTATTTGATTGACATCCTTACTTATGGCCATATCCTTGTAATGGATTACCTGCATCCTATCCCCAACCTTGTTGATCCAATCAACGGGATTGGCTCCACCGGCCTGTACCCAGTATGTATCGATTTCAAACCCGAAGGTTTCGGGATCGGATTCATTCAGCAGGATATCCATCCCCAGTATCCCATCAAACTTCATAAATTCAAAGTGGTGGTTATGATATATAAACTGTAATCCATTGTCTGCCAGTCTCCTGCCAATTTCCGATGCTTCCTTAGCAAATGCCTGATATCCCTCTTTGCCCGACTGATATTCACCGGGCATGCTTCCCACCCCGACATATTTACAGTCCCATATCTTGTGCTGTTTTATAACATCATCGAGATTCTCCTGCATGCTGGCAAAACTGACATGAGTAGCACAAATAGTTAAACCATGGCTGTCCATAATATCCTTAACCTGCTGATGTTCCATCGGCCCTATGCCCGATACCTGTACCGCCTTATAACCGATTTCCTTAATCCTTTTCATACTCCTGTCCAAATCATCCGGTGTTTTTGTAAAATCCCGTATTGTATAGAGCTGTGCCGCTATTTTGGGTTTTTGCATGGTTTGACACTCCTTCTTAATTAATTATAAATAATACAAGAGAGGGCAAAATCCGTTCAAGATACTGGACCTGGCCCACACCTTCATAATGAGTTGTCAATAATTATTCTATTGCCGGTAGCAGAGGATTTATAGATGCCGTCCAGTATTTCCAGGGACCACATACCCTCTTCCACGGGAATAATAGTTTTTTCTGCGCCATCTATAATGTTTTCATAGAAATGCTTTATAAGGGTAGCATGACTCTTTCCCCAATAGGACTTATAGGGGGATGCCTCTGATATTCCATCAATAAGTCTTTCCCATTTACCATCCTGAATTTTTATAAGTTCATCATCATATATTCTCAGGGTTCCCTTCTCGAAATGTATTTCAATTTCTACAGGCGAATTATCAGTATAGCAATTCGTGGCATAAAAGATACCCCTGGCACCATTCTTAAAATACAGAGTGGCTTCTGCGGTGTCCTCCACCTCTATAACATCCTTTAAGGCTCTGGTGGACACGTGCCCCTCTATGGATTCCAATTCTCCCACCAACCATCGCATGAGATCCAATGTGTGTATGGATTGGTTTATGAGTACTCCTCCGCCCTCAGTTTGAAAGCCTCCCCTCCAGCCACTCTCGACATAGTAATCCGTGTCCCGAAACCAGGTTACCAACCCTTTTACTCCCCTAATCTTCCCCATCTCCCCACTGTCAACGATCTCCTTTGCCTTAATTGAAGTAGGGTTAAATCTATTTTGGAAGTTAATGGTTATCCGCCTCTTGTTCTCCTTAGCCGCCTGGGCCATCATCCTGGCCTGCTCTAAATTCATAGCCGCAGGTTTTTCAACAATGGCATGTTTGCCCGCTTTTACTGCATCAATGGCCATTTTACTATGTAAATAATGGGGCGTACATATATGTACTATGTTCACTCTCGGATCTTCCAGTACCTCACGGTAGTCCGTGCACCAGCTTCCCCCATACTTTTCAGCCGAGGCTATTGCCCTATCCTCCTTGATATCTACAAACCAAAGGATTTTACCCATACCATTATTCAAAACAGCATCAGCATGAACCCTATGTATTGCCCCACATCCTATAATAGCTACTCCAAAACCTTCCATATACATTCCTCTTTCCTCGGGATTCCCGTATTGGGTGACAACCATCATAAAGGGATAAACTCTACTGAAATAACCTAGCATATCCAGATATGACAGCTTTAAGTATCAAAAGTAGATAACTGGGTAGTTGAATCATCAATGCCAGAATTGCCGGCACTATTATTTATGGTATTGTATCAATATGTTTATTTAACTTGACCTCTTGTGCTAGTTCATAATCTTAGGTAATGAGCTATTGATAAGCGGATTACTTCAGCGGTCAATAACCATTACCAACATATTATTGACTAGCACAACGCATTAATTAATCTAGTTTATTTAATTATAACATTGACCGTATATTAGTCAACGTGCAAATCCCCCCCCAAGCCACCTCTTAAGGGTTGCTGCGTCCTCTAAAAACTGCTCCGTTCTATCGTCTTTTACAAATTCGATTAATGCATAGTGTTGGCCAGGGATATCCTTGAGTAATCTCATGTAGTTTCTCCATTCCTGTTCTCCAGCTCCAAGGGGCAGTCGGTTTCCATCTATCCAATGATATACATGAACGTTTTCCAGCCGCGGTAAGACCTGCACCAGCCCATCCATACAACTTTTTGTATCGTGATGTCCAAGGGGTTGCCAGTAGCTGCGAATATTAGGGTGATCAACCTCTCTCATCAATCTTTGGTTGGATTCCAACGTATCCGTCAAAGTATCGCTATGATATTCATAAGCTACTAAGATATTCTCACTTCTAGCCATATCTCCTATTCTGATTGAATCCTCAACGACTCTGTCCCAAAAACTCTGATCTGCCCGATCTGACCCTATATTTCCAGCCCAAACGCGTATTAGCGGAGCTTCCAGTTCCAGGGCTGTCTCTAAAACATCTTTAAAATCAGGCACCCCCTCTTGCCCTTGACATCCAACCCTATAATAAGAACCATAAGCGGCCACCGCCAGCCCTTCATCCCTTGTTATAAGACCTACCTCTCGTGCGGTATGAAGGTTTCCGTGGGGTACATGGATGTCACCTCCCCATTCGATACCCTTTAAGCCGCTTTTTTTTACCAAGCCAATTATCTCCCTTGGTTGAAGCTGCCTAAAGGTAATGGAAACCAAACCTCCATACAACATACCTAACACCCTTTCCAAGTTTGAATATTCTAATCGCTTATACTAATTGAATTAATATCGGTAATTTAAAAGAATAATTAATAAGTAAAACTTGTATTCAAATGATTTCGTTGGTTTATCACGCATCTTATGCCAATATGGAAGATTTCTCCCTGGTAATCTCCCAATGGAGCTCTTCATCCTTAAGATAGCGCTTTAATTCATCCACCATATACCTGCCCATCCTGTTGCATTCCTTCCCTACAGATCCGGCAATATGAGGGGTCAGGACTGCATTTGACAGGGTATATAACGGTGAGTTGGGTTCCGGGGGTTCCGGCCATGTGACATCCAGGACTGCCTGAATATCAGTACGTTTCTCAAGCACCCTAACCATTTCCTCCTCCCTCACTACGGCTCCACGGGCTGTATTGATGAAGGTCGCATATTGTTTCATAGATTCAAAATGTCTGCCAGTGATCATTCCTTCGGTTTCCGGTAACCAAGGTGTATGCAGTGATACAACATCGGCCCTCCGGAATATTTCCTCCAGCCCACATAATTCAACGCCAAGTTCCTTAGCTATTGTTTGATCGGCATATGGATCATAGGCTATTAATTTCAAGTCATAGGGTTTGAGCAAATTACATACATAGCGTCCAATCATCCCCAAAGAGATAATTCCGACTGTACTTCCATAGGAACCAAGGACTCCTTCTATCGTAGCCGGATAGGTCTTCTGATTTTTTATGGAGAAAGCAAAATGCCATCCTCTCTTCAGGGAGAACAATATTTGAGACAGAGTGAACTCAGCCACGGGAATACCATTTGCGGCGTATGCGCTGGTTATCCTCTTCCCCTGCTCCCAAAATTCCTCTGTTACGATACCTTTAACTGAACCGGCACCGTAAAATACCATTTCCAGATTTGGTGCGGCAGCTAGAAAGTCACTGTCTATCTTAGGACCTCCCCAACCTGAAAAAATAACTTCAACATCCTTTAGAATATCAGGATTTTTTTTGACAACATCCCGTGATTGAATCGGGCCGACTATATCCACCAATTCTTCAATATCCCTACGCTCCTCAGGTCCATAGATTATCTCGTAAGAGTTCTTATCCAAAACATATAAACCATTTTTTTTCATCATTTGTCCCCCACTCTCTCTTCTAATATAGATATTGATGTTCCCATTCTTTTATTTAGGAAGCTTATTCCTGCCATCGGCCCCCTAGGTGTTCCGCCAGGAATTTTTCAGCCGCCGTATAAAATGTAATTCTATCATCCGGCGATGAAAAGCCATGTCCTGCCTTGGGAAACAATAGGTACCTTACATCCAGGTTATGTTCCTCCATGGCCTTAACGATCTGATCGGACTCCGATTGTTTTACCCTGGGATCATTCCCGCCTTGGGCAATAAGTATCGGTATCCTGATTTGATCCACCTGAAAAAGAGGAGATCTTGATTCCAGGAATTCCTTTTCAGTCTCTAAATTACCCACCCTCTTGTAATAATTGTCCAGTATAGGTGTCCAATAAGGCGGTATGGATTCTAAAAGAGTAACCAAGTTGCTGGGGCCAAAGAGATCAACGGCACAGGCAAACACATCCGGCGTAAAGGATGCTCCCACCAGGGCAGCGTATCCGCCGTAAGAGCCGCCATATATACCTATCCTATCAGGGTCTGCATATCCTTTTTCTATTGCCCAGTTGACTCCATCGATTAAATCATCGTGCATCTTGCCGCCCCATTCCTTGTTTCCCGCATTCAAGAAATCCTTGCCGTATCCCGAAGAACCCCTGAAGTTGAGCTGTAAAACTGCATAGCCCCTGTTTGCCATCCATTGGACCTCCGAATCAAATCCCCAAGTATCCCTGGACCAGGGGCCGCCATGGACATTGAGTATCATGGGTAAGTTTTGTCTTTTTGAACCGGGTGGAAAAGTAATATATCCATTAATGGTAAGCCCATCCCTGGACTCAAAGGATATTGGTTCAGTCTTCGCCAGAGTATAGTCCTTTAGCTCGGGCAATTCATCGAATAGATGGGTGCCTACATCTTCTTCACTATTATAAATATAGTAGGATAATGGCTCATCATCGCTGGTAAAGGCCAATAGCCAGATCCTGTCGTCTTCACTGCCACTTATGAAGAAAACATCTCCGTCGTTAAGCTTGGAAATGGTTTCGAAAGCTTTTTCAGTATCGGCGTTAAAGAACACCCATTCCTTCCTCTCTTTTATGAAGGATGCAGCCTGAACCTCATAGGTTTCATCATCAATTAAAACTTCATAAACATCGTATTGGGGGTCTTCTACCAATACAGTGGTTTCACCGGTTCTGGTATCCACCCTTATCAGCCTACCTGTATTGGATTCTCTGGAATCCAGGATCAACATACTCCTGCCATCCCTGGTAAAACCTAAGGGTGCGCTGTTATTCGACGACTCATAATCCCAGGATATAAGTGTCCTCCACTCACCATTCTTATTATCTCGTACTAAAAGATCGGATCCCCCGTCGGCCTTGGTAGTCAAAGCCCCCCTGACATGGCCCCTGTCATCTATCATCCATCCCTGTATATTACCGGGATTTCGCTCCAATAATTCCAATGAACCACTGCTTATCGTTACTCTATAGACATCATGATTGGCAGGATTGTCCCTGTTAAGGGCAACCAAAACTTCATCGGGCCGCTTGATGCTTGTTCCTATTACCATAGCCTGGACATCCTTATACGGTGTTAAATCCTTTATCCTGCCCGTTTCAGTATTGGATGCATATAGGTGATAGTTTTCGTCCCCTAAGTAGTCCTGCAAGATTAATATATGTTTATTGTCACCAGCCCAGAAAAACCTGTAATTACCGGGAGTGTCAGGCTGTTGGACTACTGTGTCCTCTTTATCCTGATCCAGGTGCCTAACCAAAATTGTATCATACCCATCCTCAAATAGACGGTATGCCAGTTTGGTGCCATCCGGGGATATGCTGGGCGAGGTTCTTACAGGATCCGCAAAGAGAACATCTCTGGGTATCAGTTCTACTTCTCCAGTATTACTATCTTCCAGATGGTCTTCTATTTTCTCTCCTTGCCGGTCAGTGCCTATCCCATCAAGCTGAACGGGCAATATTCCCTTTTCCCCGGCACAGGATGACATTATCATGGCAAAAACAATTAGGCTGAAAATTATTGCCCTAGTTCTAAAGCGTTTCATTGGGTATCTCCTTTCGAATCTGTATAATGTCCAGTTATGTATTTTTGATACTTGAACGGAGACCCTTGACTAAACAGAAAACTGATGCCAGGGATATACGCAACATCCGTAATCCCAACTGACTATTCGGATTTTGAGAAGTAATACGAAAATAGCTTCTGAATTTCTACTATAAGCAATGGTGCCAGGGATAGAGCCCCGACTATTAACCACTGTTCTCCGTTTAATGCCTTTACTTTGAATATTTCTGATACCTGGGGTACTATGATGACAAAAATTTGAAGCAGGGCTGAAAAGACTATTGCCCATAAAAGTTTTACGTTGGTCAATAGCCCAACCTTAAATATGGATTTCATGTTGGATCTTACATTAAAGGTATGGGCCAGTTGACTTAGGGCTAAAACGGTAAAGGCCATGGTGCGTCCGGTTACCACATCCACCCTTTGGCCAATTACAAAGGCTGTCAGGGCCAGCAAACCTACCATTGCTCCCTGATAGACGATTCTTGTTGTCATACCTCTATCGAAGATGCCTCTATTGGGGTCTCTGGGTTTGCGGTTCATAATATCCTTCTCTGCGGGATCGGCCCCCAGAGCCAAGGCCGGCAGGCTATCGGTAACCAAATTGACCCAGAGAATGTGTATAGGCAGTAGGGGTTCCCTCCAATTTAGGATGGTTGCTATAAGCAATATAAGTATTTCGCCCACATTACAGGATAGGAGGAATTGTATGGACTTCAGGATGTTGGAGAATATAATGCGTCCCTCTTCCACTGCTGATACCACTGTGCTGAAATTGTCATCGGTTAACACCATATCTGCCGCTTCCTTAGCCACATCAGTACCCACTATCCCCATGGCTGCTCCAATATCAGCCCTCTTAAGGGCAGGCGCATCGTTGACCCCATCCCCCGTCATTGCAACCACTTGGCCCCAGTCTTGCCAGGCCTTAACGATCCTTACCTTGTGCTGAGGTGCCACCCGAGCATAGACGGATATGTTTTTGACTCGGTCTTTAAGCTCTTCATCACTCATGGCTTCTACTTCTGCACCTGTAACTGTCTCGTCACCTTCTGCGAGAATACCAAGCTCTTCGGCTATTGCCGCTGCAGTTATCTTATGATCCCCGGTAATCATAACAGGCTTGATACCAGCCCTTTTGCAGAGCCGTACCGCTTCTTTTGCCTCTTCTCTTGGCGGATCTATCATTCCCATGAGTCCTATGAAAACAAGTCTTCCTTCCATCTCGGCTTCATTATTATCAGGTACTTTACCTATATCCTTATATGCCATTGCCAGGACTCTAAGAGCACCGGTGGCCATGGTTTCATTGGCTGCCTGAATTCTGGCAATATGTTCAGAGGTTAAGCTCTCAATATTCCCATTCAATAAAATACTATTGCACTTGTCCAATAACTCATCGGTACCACCCTTGGTAAATACCCTATAACCATTATCCATCCTATTGACAGTAGTCATAAGCTTTCGCTGGGAATCAAAGGGAAGTTCATAGACCCTTTCCGAGGCCTGATCTATAGATCTCTTATCAAATCCGTAGTTTAATCCTAAATCCACTAAAGCTGTTTCCGTGGGATCCCCTATGGTATGAAGTTCTCCGTCTTGTTCTTTAATTTGGGTGTCATTGCATAAAATCCCTGTAAGGATAAGCAATTCCAGGTGTTGATCCTGAACTTGATTCCCCTTAGTTACATCCTGGAATTCACTGTTATAGTATAACTGTTTGACCGTCATCTTATTTTGGGTTAAGGTGCCCGTCTTATCCGAGCAGATGACTGTTGCGCTTCCTAAGGTCTCCACCGCTGGTAGCCTCCGTATAATGGCATTGCGTTTTGCCATTCGTTGTACTCCTATAGCCAATACTATTGTAACGATTGCAGGCAATCCTTCAGGAATGGCGGCTACCGCCAGGCTAACTGAGATAAAAAACATATCAAAGAAATCCTTGCCGTTGATTACTCCCACGGCAAAAATTAGTCCGCAGACCCCAAGAGCAGCTATTCCCAAAATCTTGCCCAGGGATTCCAACCGTTTCTGAAGCGGGGTCTTCACCCCTTCTTCCATCTTTATCATCTGGGCTATGGCACCCATCTGGGTGGACATACCCGTTTCCACAACAATTCCCATCCCCCTGCCATATGTAACGGTACTGCCGGAGTAGGCCATGTTAATCCTATCCCCTAAGGGAATGTCTTCATCCTGTAAGGCTGTACTTTGCTTATCAACCGGAACCGATTCTCCTGTTAAAGCAGCTTCTTCCACTTTTAAGTTGGATGTCTCAATAAGCCTGATATCAGCAGGTACAAAATCTCCGGTTTCCAATCTGACTATATCTCCGGGAACTAAATCTGTGGCATCAATCACATCGGGCCTGCCATCTCTCACTACCTTTGCATGGGGAGCGGCCATCCTCTTAAGGGCAGACAGGGATTCCTCAGCCTTATTCTCCTGTATTATCCCCAAGACCGCATTGAGGAAGATGATGGCCAGAATAATTATAGAATCACTTATTTCACCCAACAATCCGGATATTATAGCAGCTATGATCAGTATAATCACCATAAAATCCTTAAATTGTTCGATTAGCATACTCCAGACAGATTTGCGACCTTTCTGTTCCAATTCATTTGGTCCATATTTTTGAAGCCGCTGAGCTGCCTCATCTTCTGATAATCCCTGTTTGCCAGTGTCCAATACTCTTTCAAGATCCGGTATAGGCAGGGTGTGCCAAATCGTATTGCCCATATGCTCTGTCCTCTCTCATGTAGTGGTTTCACCTCAAAAGGTGCTAGATATTTTATATACTAGTAGTAACATTTGCTTTATAGAAGGAAATGATGCACCAGTCATCATAGACCTTACAGCTGTATACTGTCCAACAAACCCTCATTGGAAATCCTTAAACAAAAGGCTGGGTTGGATCCCCTGGTTATTCTGGTATTTACCGCTTTTGTACTTTTCGTAATCCCCTAAAATGGAGTGATAGTAGATCTGACAGACCTCAACCCCCGGATATATCTTAATGGGTTGGATACAGAAGATTTCCAATGTCCAATAACCACTGAAGCCAACATCGCCAAACCCTGCCGTTATATGTATAAAAAGGCCCAGTCTGCCAATGGAAGATCTCCCTTCCAACATTGGTACCAGCCCTTCCGTCCTTGTATATTCAACGGTTCTTCCCAGGTATAGTCTTCCCGGTTCAAGTATTAGGCCTTCCTCCGGAATGATCAATCTCTCAGCCTTATTCTCCTGTTTCATATCCAAAACGTGATTTTCATAGACCAGTAATTCATTATGCAGTCTTAAATTATAGCTATTGGGATTTAATTGGTTTTCGTTGAAAGGCTCTATAAAGATGTTCTTTCCCAACCTTTTTTGAATCTCTTTTCCAGATAATATCATTGA
>JAAYRX010000008.1 GCA_012518535.1 Clostridiales bacterium
CAAGGGACAGGCCTCCGGTTCCCATCTTCTCACCAAGGGTCTTACTCATCTTTCTGCCAACCCACCAGATGATCAGAAGGGGGATTCCATAGGACATAAGCAGGCTTAAAAAGTAGTTGGGCTGTTTGGGGATTACGGCTCCAAATTCAACCCCATTTTCTCTCAAGAGGGAAACCAGATCGGGGTCATTGACATACCCGGTCTTGTAGTAGGATTCCATCCCATTTGTATCCTTAACAGAAAACAGGATTTGGTTTGTATCCATCTCTACTGTGGCAATACTACCTTCTTCCACCTGATCTAAAAAGAATGAATAGCCTACCTCTACCACCTGAGGTTTCAGCACATATGGTAAAACAAGCCAGTTCAACAGAAGAACAGCTAATAAGGCTATTCCATAATAATAAAGAACCGGTCTTGGCGTTTTAGGTTTTCTATTTCCAGTGTTTTGTCTAATCATCGAGTTCCTCCATTCTTTCGGCTACAAAGGAAAGGAATAGTCTCATTCCCGTTATCATAGCCCTGCATTTTTCTTCATTTTCCTTAAATACTTCACTCTGCATTACAGTCGAATTATACTGATAGAATACTTCCAATATTTTATTACCTTTTTCTGTCAATGCCATCATGGTGACCCGCTGGTCCTTATCCGCCTTGTGACGGTCCAGCAGGCCCCTATTCGCTAAAGCTGTACAGGTACGGCTTACATTTCCAAAATCTCGATTTATTGCCTTGGATAATTCACTGACGCTCATGCTTGAAGTACGATCCAGTTCCAGCATGACCCGCAGTTCCTGGGGTGCCAGGCCATATTGTGTCTGTATCTTTCTGGATAATACATTCATCAGGGTCTGTAAATCTATCAGCAAATCCCAGACCTCTATAAAGGATATTGTCTTTTCATTCATGTCACAGCTTCACCCCGTCCATATAACCCATATATTTGTATGTTACATACATATATTATACCATCCCTGGAGACATCCGGCAAGGAAATATACAGGAACAAATATATTGATTTTGAGGGTAAAAGGTAATAAGCTATAGATACACAATATGGATTAAGCCTGGAAAACACCAATATGCATGGGATAGACCCTTAAAATATATATGGATATCGCAAACCAAGTACTTTAGCTTTCAGTTGCCATTACCAGTATATTTCTCATCAGTACAGAGCATAGCTCAATGATATTTTTAACATATACTAAAAGTATGGATCTTAAATAAAAATGGAGGGGATAAAATGCGTTGGGAACATCTTGTACCGGAGGATTTTAAAAAGGCCATAGAGGAAACAGGACTTTGTATAGTACCGGTAGGCTCTTTGGAAAGGCATGGGGAACATCTGCCCTTTGGCTGTGATATGATCGTAGCCCATACCATTGCAACAAGGGCAGCGGAAATTGAGCCGGCTGTAGTATTTCCACCTTACTTTATGATGCAGGTACATGAGGCAGCCTGCTTTTCGGGTACTGTTAATTTCCCACAGGCCTTTGCCATCGAGGCTTTTGGTCACCTGCTGAATTCCATTGCACAGAACGGGTTTAAGAAAATACTGATAGTCAACGGTCATGGCGGCAACTCCCATATGCTGGACTATTTTTCCATGAGCCGTTTGGACGAGCCCACGGACTACATATTCTATCAGACGGGTGTCAGCGGAGCCCTAAGGGAGGAGGAGAAAAAAACCATAGAAGCCCTGTGGGAAACGGATCTGGGCGGCCATGCATGTGAAATGGAAACATCCATCTTTATGGCTTGTTGTCCAGGCAAAACAAAACTGGAGCTTGCCCCAGAGGAAGCCGTGAAGCCCCTTAAGCGCTTTAAACACCTGCATGAAAAAGGGGTAAACAATGCCCTGTGGTGGTATGCGGATTATCCGCAAAATGTTGTAGGAGATCCCAAATATGCAAGCGAAGAAAAGGGCAGGGTTGCGGTGGAAATCTATACCAGATCCCTGGCCAGGGCCATAAAGGCCGTTAAGGAGGATACCGTGGCACCGGCCCTGCAGGAGGAGTTCTCCAGAGGGGTTAAGAACAAGGGTATCTTTTAGAAATTAGAAGAGTTAAAATAAGGATAGAGAAGATGGGATTTAGGAGGCCGAAAAATGGATATCAACCTGTTAAATGACTTTGTGGATAAAACCAAGCATATAATGATCAACAATATCCTGGTTCTCAAAGACGGGGAGAAGGTTGCTGCATACAATTGGGAGCCTGAAATACGTCAGAATCAATACTCCGTAAGCAAAAGCTTTACCTCGTCTGCTATAGGAATTGCAATAGAAGAGGGTCTGTTAACCCTGGACGATCCCGTCATTGAATTTTTCCCGGACAAGGTACCGGACAATCCGTCGGAAAGGTTGCAGCGCCTAAAGGTTAGGCATCTGCTCACTATGAGTGTGGGTCATGCCGAGTCCCACTTGATGGCGGAACAAAGGTACACCACCGATGAAATGGATTGGGTAAAACTTAGCCTGAACATCCCCTTGGACCATGAACCGGGAACCCGTTTTTTATACAGCAATGTGGGACCCTATCTGGCAGGGATGATAATTAGGAGGTTGACGGGTTCTGATTTACTGGAATATCTGATGCCCAGACTTTTTGAACCGCTGGGAATATGGCTACCTACATGGGAGACCGATCCCTATGGCAATAGCTTCGGATCAGGCGGGCTAATGCTTAAAGTATCCGAAATAGCGAAGTTTGGCCAGCTCTACCTCCAAGGAGGGGAGTGGGAGGGCAAACAGATAATCCCCGTGAGATGGGTGGAAGAGGTGTCTAAAACCCAGATTCAGACCGGATCAGATTCCCCCTACAATGCCGGGTACAGCTACCTATTCTGGAGAGGGCCTGAGGGTTCCTACCGGGCTGATGGTAAGTATGGACAGTACAGCATAATCATGCCGGATAAGAATGCGGTGATAGCCATCAATTCCTTTAATACCGGGGATGAAAACATTCTGGACTATGTCTGGGAGTATATATATCCCAAGCTTTAATAAAAAGTCCCATATCCTATACATAGGGATCGTAAAAAAACTGAATCACAATCATCCAGCCTGCTCATTCTATATCCCTATACATAGGGATCGTAGGCCATAGGTATGCCGCATCCCTTAGCCACCGTTTCATCGGTACTTACAAGGTCTTCCCTATTTACTTGGGCAAGGGATGTTTTCCCGAGCCCCCTGATGCCATCTGCCATCTCAAGTCGACATGCTTCCAGGAAGTTGTTTAGGCTCCTGGCCCCCTTATCTATATCGAAGTAGCGCGAGTAGTGGGCATTGTACCAAACCAGCGTGGTTGGAGGTTCATAGGGCAGGGCTTTGTTCAGTTGGGAATGGGATACGGCAAATAGGGCTATGGAGCCCATATAACATGCATCAGCCCCCAAGGCGCAAGCTTTAAGCACTTCGCCGGGGGTTCTTATTTTGCCCGAAACCAGGAGGCTGACCTGATCCCGGTAGCCGTTATTACTGATCCACTGGGCAGCACGGTGTATGGCAAAAACCGTGGGGATGCCGAAATCATCCTGAAATATGGGAGGTGAACCCTTGGTGGCTGCTTCAGCACCATCTACGGTTATAAAATCCACACCGCTTTGACACAGGTATTCCAGGTCCTTTTCCAAGTATTTACCGGCGCCGATTTTGGCCCCTATTGGCACACCCCCTGTTATATCCCTTAACCTCTCTACAAGGCTTGGCAGATCTTCGGG